>CAZTXI010000012.1:1541-16439 GCA_964617265.1 uncultured Carnobacteriaceae bacterium
CCCTCTACGATATTATAGACATCGTGTGAGTATTTTGGAACTTTTATGTCTTCTTTTCCACTTTTGACATCACCCATAAATGAAATCAAACGATGCATATCGTAACTTTCTGGGAATCCTTTGCGTTCCATTAAGCCTTTTTTCTCCAATATTTCATTTGGATATAAGAACCCATCTGTAGTAATGAGATCAACTTGTTTATTTTTATAATATTCTGATAATATCGTTTGAAGTAAACGAGCCAGTGTACTTTTACCCACAGCCACACTACCCGCAATCCCAATTACATAGGGTACTTTTTTAGGGCTCACATCCAACAAACGGTTCAAATTCCATTGTTGATTATTATAGCTTTTTATAAATACGTCGAGAACGGACGCTAATGGGACATAAATTTCACGAACGTCTTTTAGTGAGACGTTATCGTTCAATGATGCTAAAGCTTCTAGCTCATCGTCGGTCATTGAAAATTTCCCATTTGTATGTAGGTCTTTCCATTCATTTCGATCGAATATGTAAAATGTATTCGACTTTTCCATGTTCTTCCCCCAATCAGTCAGTAAGTCGAATATAGTGTACCAAAAAAAGCGTTTTAAAAGTACATCGTTTTGGATATTATTCGAATTCTTAAAACATTTTTAAGTTAATGATGATATGATGATATAGTATGCAAAAACTGCTAAAATAAATACGAAGATTCTACATAAGGAGGTAAATATGAAAGTTCTATCCGATATCGCATCCGGTACGGCACACGGTAAAATCATCTTAATTGGAGAGCATTCCGTTGTTCACAACGAGCCCGCGATTGCGATTCCATTTACTTCAGCAAATGTTGAAGTAACAGTTCAGAGAATACTTGGTGACAGTACGATAGATAGTATTTACCACAAAGGTAAAATTAAGGATGCACCACAGTCCATCAACAATTTAATAGAAACATTAACGGACGTTTGTCATTATTTTAAACAAGATATTAATCAACTTCATATTACAGTGAAAAGTAATATCCCAGCAGAACGTGGCATGGGTTCTAGTGCCGCCGTAGCCACTGCACTCGTTCGTGCTTTATTCAACTTATTTGACGAAAAACTAACAGATACCTTGCTCAATCAATTTGTCTCTATTTCAGAAACAATCGCTCATGGAAACCCTAGCGGATTAGATGCTAAAGTCGTTCGTTCTGAACAGTCTGTTTACTTTGTTAGAAACCAAGAAACAGAATTTTTCACGGTTGATTTGCCCGGATTTTTAGTGATCGGAGATACAGGTGACCACGGTGAAACAGGAGCAGCGGTTCGATCAGTTGGGGAGCTTGTTTCAGACCCCCTTTCAGAAGGAAAAAAATGGGTCAAAGAATTAGGCGAGCTAACCAAAAAAGCCCGTCGTTTCATCGAAAGAAAAGAACTAAAACCTTTAGGTGAAATTTTAGATCAAGCCCACCAGAATCTACAACAATTAAAAGTCAGCAATGAAAAACTCGATCGACTCGTCTACGCTGCCAAAGAAACAGGTGCTCTCGGAGCCAAATTAACGGGTGGCGGACGCGGTGGGTGTATGATAGCACTCGCCGATACGGAAGAACTTGCAGCTCACATCAGCGAAAAACTAGCAGAAGCTGGTGCAACTAAAACATGGATTCATCCATTAGGAGTAAGTGATTATGACAATTAAACAATCAAAATGGGTACGTGCCCATACAAATATTGCCTTTATTAAATACTGGGGAAAAGAAAATGAGGCGTTAATCATTCCACAAAACAACTCATTATCTCTCACTTTAGATGCTTTTTACACGGATACAAAAGTTACATTTGATGACCAATTAGATCAAGACGTTTTGTATATCGATGGTGAAATACAAGATGAGAAGGCATTAAAGAAAGCACAAGTTATTTTAGATTTAGTGCGTGAACAAGCAAAGCTTGACCTGCCTGCAAAAATTGAATCAAAAAACTTTGTACCAACAGCTGCTGGTTTAGCCTCTTCTGCATCCGGCCTAGCTGCTTTAGCCGGCGCTGCAAGTTTAGCTGCCGGACTTGAACTAAGCGACACAGAATTATCTCGCCTCGCAAGACGAGGGTCTGGTTCAGCTTCTCGTAGTATTTACGGAGGATTTTCGGAATGGATTAAAGGAACAAATGATGACGATTCAGTAGCTGTTCCGATCGATGATGCGAATTGGGATATTGGTATGATTTTTATCGTCGTTGATGACAAGCGCAAAGACGTTTCTAGTACTGAAGGCATGCGCAGAGTTGTTGAAACCTCTCCATATTATGATGGATGGGTAAACTCGTCGAAAGAAGACCTAGCAGATATTAAGGTTGCGATCCAAGAACAGGATCTCATTAAAACAGGTGAAATTGCTGAGCGAAGTGCCCTAAAAATGCATGCACTTAACTTAAGCGCCAACCCACCATTTAACTATTGGTCACCAGACAGTATCGTAGCGATGCGTCATGTGACTGATTTACGTGAGCAAGGTTATCCTGCTTACATTACAATGGATGCCGGTCCAAATGTAAAAATAATCTGTAAAGCTTCTCAAATAGATGAAATTTATAGCATTTTAAGCGATAATTATCGTGAAGATCAATTGGTCAAAGCTTTACCAGGACCAGGTATTCAAATATTAGAAGATTAACTTTAAGGAGAGACCGTCATGAAAACAGTTCAGACAAAAGCGCCAGGTAAATTATATATCGCTGGTGAATATGCCGTAGTCGAACCCGGACAAGCAGCAGTCATAACCGCTGTTAATCGATTTGTTTCGGCGCGTATTTCACCCTCCTCAACAGACTTTGGGTCCATTCACTCAGTTGGTTTTACACAGAAACCGGTAAAATGGCAGCGGCTAAACAATCAAGTTGAACTGGAAAACGCATCAGACTCCTTAAAATATGTAGTGTCCGCTATCCAAACAACAGAAGCTTATCTAGTTGAAAATGGCCTGTCGTTAGTTCCTTTCGACTTAGAAATTGAGAGTGAACTCGATGATAAAGATGGTAAAAAACTTGGATTAGGTTCTTCGGGTGCTGTGACGGTTGCGACTGTAGAAGCTCTATTAGAATTTTACGATGTTCAATTAAGTAAATTACTAGTCTATAAATTAAGTGTCCTAGCTCAAATGAATTTAGGCATCAATAGTTCTTTTGGCGATATTGCGGCTAGTACGTATACAGGATGGATTGAGTATGCTAGTTTTAATCGAGACTATGTTCGGAAGTTTCGTCTAGAGCATTCCTTAACCGAGACCATTGAAACGTATTGGCCTAAATTAATGATCCGAAAAATGCGTGTACACAATAAAGTAAACTTTTTAACGGGTTGGACCGGCTCCCCGGCTTCAAGTCACAATCTGGTAGGAGCTGTTCAAGAAAGAAAAGAACAAACCAATAAGGAGTATGCTCACTTTTTAGAAGAAAGTTTCGCAAGTGTTACTTTACTGGTAATAGGTCTTGAAGAAGGGAATCCAACTAAAATTAAGGATGCTGTAAACCGTAACCGTAAAGCTTTACTTGAAATGGGTAAAAATACAAATGTCGTTATTGAAACGCCTCTCTTAAGGAACTTATGTGAAATCGTATGGAAACATGGTGGGGCGGCAAAAACTTCTGGTGCTGGTGGCGGTGACTCAGGTATCGCATTTTTATTCGCGAAAAAGCATATCAAACCGGTCTCAGAAGAATGGAAAAAGAATGGTATTACCCCTTTATCCCTTCGCGTTTATAAAGAAAACAATAAAAAATAATGATGAATCTTTGGAGGAAATGAATGAATACACAAACAAATCGTAAAAATGAACATGTCTCGTTATCTGAAAACTTTTATAAAGATGGTAACTCATCTTTTAAAGATGTTCATTTCATGCATCATTCCTTCCCTGGAATTGACGTTCTCGATATTGACTTATCCGCGCGTCTTGGAGATTTAAATTTCTCTGTACCCTTCTTTATCAATGCCATGTCTGGTGGAAGTGAATGGACAGGTAAACTCAATCAAAAATTAGCGATTGTTGCTCGTGAAACGGGATTGGCGATTGCGACCGGTTCAATTAGTGCAGGTTTAAAACAACCTGAATTTGCAGACAGCTATAAAATTGTGCGCAAAGAAAATCCAAATGGTTTAGTATTTGCTAATTTAGGAGCTGGGCACGGAGCTGAGAATGCTAAAAAAGCAATTGATATGATTCAAGCGGATGCCTTACAAATACATGTCAATGCACCCCAAGAAGTGGTCATGCCAGAGGGAGATCGTGAGTTTTCAAATTGGTTTGAAAATATCGAATCTATTTTAAACGAAATCGATGTTCCTTTAATCGTTAAAGAAGTTGGCTTTGGAATGAGTCGTGAAACCGTCAAATTGCTGCAAGATATTGGTGTGAAATATATTGATATTAGCGGTAAAGGTGGAACAAACTTTGCACAGATTGAAAACTTCCGTCGCCGCGAACACAAACTGGATGATATGGAGCCATGGGGTCAAACGACTGCTGTTTCATTATTAGAAGCAATGGAAGTAAAATCAGATAGTTCTATTATTTCATCGGGTGGAATTCGTTCAGCACAAGATATCTTAAAATCATTAGCACTAGGTGCATCGCTTGTCGGTGTATCCAGCCAATTTATGCATATGGTTTTAAAAGATGTGGATAAAACGATTGAAATGGTTGAACAGTGGAAACTTGAACTTGAGCGTTCAATGACTCTACTCGGAGCTAAAACAATTGAAGATTTAACCAATACAGACGTTATTATTCGCGGTGAAACAGCTGCATGGGCAGAACTCCGTCGAATTGACTTGCAAAAATATGCGAACCGTTATGCCCAGTAAATAGCCTGTATAATTGAAGGTGTCGATGTATCTTTTTGGTGCATTGACGCTTTTTTTATTGAACTGCCTAAACGATGTTACCAGAACTCGACTTTGCCATCAAAATCCTTGTGCTACCCAATGGAAATTTTGGTACGCCATTAGAAAATACAAATTTATGGGTGGAATATCAGAAGCTTTGAATGGTAATACAATTTTATGGGTGGAATATCCAAAATGTTGAATGATAATACAATTTTATGGGTGGAATATTAAAAACATTGAATGGTAACACAAATCTAGCAGCCCAACTCTTTCCTATATTTAGTTACATAAAAAAATAATAAACCCACCCTTCGCATTTCCGCAAAGGGTGGGTTTAATTATTATCTAACTTAACGAATAATCTCGTGGATTAACGTTACTGGTTCTGTGTGTTCACCAATTTTAATGTTTTCTTTGATTAGTTTAACAGACGATGCAACATCCTCAGAGTTTGAGTGGATTGTGACTAATGTGTCACCTACAGAGATTTTGTCTCCGATTTTTTTGTGTAGCATTAGTCCTGCTGCAAGATCTAATTCGCTATCTTTTGTTGCACGTCCTGCACCTAATAACATACCTGCTACACCTAATTCTTCTGCATCAATTTCAGTGATGTAACCGTCTGTATCTGCTGTTACTTCAATCTGATATTTTGCTTGAGGCAGTAATTCTTCTGGGTTATCGACAACATCTGGGTTTCCACCTTGTGCTTCGATAAAGATTTTGAATTGTTCTAGTGCTTTACCGTTTTTAATGTTTTCTTCTAATAATTGGCGAGCTTCTTCTAGACTTTCACCAACACCACCTAAGTATGCCATTTGGCTACCTAGAACAAGGGATAATTCAGTTAAGTCTTCTGGTCCTTCACCTTTTAGTGTGTCGATTGCTTCTTTAATTTCAAGGGCGTTACCGATTGCTACACCTAATGGTTGGCTCATATCTGAGATAACAGCCATTGTATTTCGGCCTACGCTGTTTCCAATTTCAACCATTGTTTTAGCTAATTCTTCTGCATCTTTAATGCTCTTCATAAATGCTCCTGTACCGACTTTAACGTCTAATACAATAGCTGTTGCTCCTGAAGCAATTTTTTTACTCATAATTGAGCTTGCGATTAATGGAATTGAACCAACTGTACTAGTTACATCACGAAGTGCGTAGATTTTTTTGTCCGCTGGCGTTAAGTTTCCTGTTTGACCAATAACAGCTAATTTATTTTTGTTTACTAATTCAATAAATTCTTCTTCTGTTATTTCAACGTGGAAACCTTCAATTGATTCTAACTTATCAATTGTTCCACCCGTATGACCTAATCCACGACCACTCATTTTGGCTACAGGCACACCAACACTTGCAACTAATGGTGCTAATACTAATGTTGTTGTATCACCAACACCACCTGTTGAATGTTTATCGACTTTTTCACCTTCGATATCTGATAGATCAATTTGATCACCAGATTCAACCATTGCCATTGTCATTTCAGAAAGTTCTTCTTTCGTCATGCCATTGTAGTAAATGGCCATTAGCATCGCACTCATTTGGTAATCTGGTACTTCACCTGATGTGAAGCCGTCAATCATCCAGCGTACTTCTGCTGCTGTTAATTCTTCTTTATCTTGTTTTTTTTCAATTAAATCGACCATTCTCATTGTTCTTTACCCCTTTATTCAACATTATTTAACGTCTAAAATATCTACTGTGCCATTTTCATTTCCAACAATCACTCGATCAACGATATCGATGAAGAAACCATGTTCTACGACGCCAACTTCGCTTTTTAACTCGTTCGCAAGTTGTTTTGGATCGTCAATCTTTTCCATATGTAAGTCAATAATAATATTCCCTGCATCTGTTATAAACTTATCCGTCGCATCTTGCATACGATAAGTTGGGTTGTAGCCTTTTGCTTTAAATGTTTCAAATAGATGTTCACTACCAAATGGAATTACTTCAACTGGAAGTGGGAATGCACCTAAGTATTCGACCATTTTCGAGTCATCTACAATCCAAATAACATTCTTTGAGTTAACGGCTACGATTTTTTCGTAAAGTAATGCTCCTCCGCCACCTTTAATTCCTTGGAAGTCTGGTGAAACCTCGTCTGATCCATCAATTGTTAAATCAATTTCTCCTACTTCAGAAAGCTCTTTAACATTTAAACCTAAGCTAATTGCTAAATCTTTCGTAACGTTTGATGTCGATACACAAGTCACCGATAGATTTTCTTCTTTAACTCTTCGTGCTAATGCTTCAACCATATATGTAGCTGTAGATCCTGTCCCTAAACCAACAACTGTATTATTTTCAATAAATGTTGCTGCTTTTTCACCGACTAATTTCTTTTGATTCATTTAAAATCCGCCTTCCCGTAAACGCTCTCAATGTCATTAAAATTATAACATATTTCATGAATTTAGTGAAATTAATATCACATTATTTTACTATTATAGCCCACACTCTAACTAAAAAGCAATCTACCTCTATAGAAGTAGACTGCTTTATTAGATTATTTCATTTTAAATTCTAAAAAGATATCGTTATAGATACCAATGTATTCTAAACCTAAGTTTTCATAGACTTCTAGATGTTCAACATCTTCAAGATTTGGATAAAATTGTTCATCACTAACTACTTCTTCATCAATGTATTCTTCGATGGCCGTTTGGTTTGGTGAACTGTACCCAATATATTCCGCGTTCAGCGCAGCATTTTCAGGACGAAGCATGAATGAAATAAAAGCATGCGCACCGCTAATATTATGAGCTGTTTTCGGGATAACAATCGAGTCAAACCACAAGTTTGAACCTTCTTCAGGTAACACATAATGTAAGTTTTCATTTTCCCACATCATATCCGCTGCCTCTCCAGAGAACGTTACGGCTATCGGTGCTTCCTCTTCAATCATATACATTTTGATTTCATCCGCTACTATGGCTTTTACATTCGGAGCAAGTTCATTTAATCGATCCGTTGCTTCAGCCAGTTCCGTTAAATCTCTCGTATTTAGTGAATACCCTAAACTTTGAAGCGTTAGTCCAAGGATCTCACGGGCACCATCAATTAACATTAATCGATCACTGTAATTCGGATTCCAAAGATCTGACCAAGAATCAATTGAGTCTTCTTCAATCAACTTGTCATTATAAATAATACCCAATGTGCCCCAAAAATAAGGTACAGAATATTGATTACCTGGATCAAATGGTAAATCTAAGAAATCTGGAACTAAATGTTCTATCCCATCGATTTGTGTGTAATCCAATGGGTGCAGTAAATCTTCTTCAATCATTCGTTCAATCATATACTCACTTGGCACTACAATATCGTATTTTGTGCCACCTTGTTGAACTTTTGTGTACATGGCTTCGTTAGAGTCAAATGTTTCATAAACAACTTTTAAACCGGACTCTTCTTCAAACGCATCAATTAAATCCGGATCAATATAATCTCCCCAGTTATAAATTGTCAATGTATCTGAAGTAGCCGCTCCACTAGAGTGATTCATATAAACATTCAGACCAACTAACAGAAGAATAAAACCAACGATGGCTCCAATAAATTGTACTAGTCGATTCATTATTCAGCCACCACTTTCTTCACTTTTTTAACACGTTTGCTATAAATAGAAATATAGTAATAGCCTAATACTAACAATAAAGATGCAATAAATAATAACGCACTTAATGCATTTATTTCTAAACTTACACCTCGTCTAGCACGTGAGTAGATTTCAACAGCCAATGTTGTAAAACCATTCCCTGTAACAAAGAATGTTACCGCAAAGTCATCTAAGGAATACGTAAAGGCCATAAAGAATCCAGATAAAATTCCTGGAAAAATATTTGGTAAAATTACATGCCATAACATTTGGACCCAATTCGCTCCTAAATCTTCTGCTGCTTTTAACATCGATGGGTTAATTTCTTCTAAACTTGGTAAAACCATTAAAACCACAATCGGAATACTAAAAGCAATATGAGCAAGCAAAACGGATACAAATCCTAATTGAAAGCCAACTATTGTGAATAATAATAAGAAACTCGATCCAATAATAACATCGGGTGATACAAGTAAAATATTATTCGCATTTAATAAGAAGTCTTTCATGCGATAACTTCGAACATAATAGATGCAAATAGCACCTAATGTTCCAATAATTGTTGAAATGAGAGACGACAACAGTGCGAGCAATAAGGTTTGGACAACAATCTGCAGTAAACGATTATCCTGTAAAACGGTAGAATAATGTTCCAGAGTAAAACCTGTAAAGTTGTTCATTGTCCCGCCTTCGTTAAATGAAAATAGAATCAAGTAAAAGATAGGGGTATACAATAGAACAAATACAAAAAACAAATAGAGTTTAGACCATTTTAATTTATCGAACATTAACGGTCACCTCTTTTTCTTGAACGCGTATTGTGGGTTAATTTCATGACAATAAACATTAAAATAACGAGTACAATCCCGATTGTTGAGCCCATACCCCAGTTTTGAGTCACTAAGAAATGTTGCTCAATTGCTGTACCTAATGTAATCACGCGATTTCCACCAATTAATCGTGTCAGCATGAACAGTGATAGAGATGGAATAAATACAGCTTGAATACCACTACGAACCCCATTCATCGATAAAGGAATAATAACATTACGTAGTGTTTCCCAGTTATTTGCGCCTAAATCATGGCTAGCTTTAATTAGCGATGGATCAATTTCTTCAATTGAGTTCATTATCGGCATCATCATAAACGGTAGTTCAATATAAGTTGCTACCAAAATAAAACTAGCGTTTGTAAATAATATTTGCTGGCGACCAATACCAATCATTTCTAGAAATTCATTCACTGGTCCGGACTGACTTAAAATCCCAATAAAAGCATACGCCTTTAAAAGAATATTAATCCATGTTGGTAAAATTAATAACATGCGCCACAATTCTTTATGTTCTGTACGCGTCAGTAAATACGCTGCAGGATAACTTACCAATAAAGTCACTAAGGTAATTAGCCCAGCAAATATAAAAGATTGAATGGTCATTGTTAAATAAGTAGCTGATGTAAAATACGTTAAAATATTTGCGAATGTAAATTCGCCGTCAATATTTAACAGTGATTGGTAAATCAATAATAGTAATGGTGCAAATACGAAAAATGTCAGCCATAAAACATATGGAAAAATTAAAGTGGATTGGGTAGTTTTTTTATTCATGCCTTACCCCTCCAATATTTCTGTATACGTTTCTAGACGTTTGTAGAAGTCGGCTTCAGATTCATTTTTACGCATAACATGGATACTATTTTTATCAAAATCTAATCCTACTGTCGTACCTTCTTTAGCTTTTTTCGTAGAATGAACCATCCACTCATTGCCTTCTTTATCGTATAAAATAATTTCATAATGGACGCCTCGGAATAATTGCGTATCGACCTTCGCGATAAATTTACCTTGGTCAACTGAGGTGATTTCTAAGTCTTCTGGACGAATAATGACATCAATGGTTTCACTTGTTGGAATTCCGCCATCAATACAGTCAAACTCATATCCGGCAAAAGCTACTCGATAATCTTCAACCATATGACCCTCAACAATATTACTTTCACCAATAAAATCAGCGACATAGCGGTTTAATGGCTCATCATAGATATCATTCGGTGTTCCTTTTTGAACAATAACGCCTTCTTGCATGACGAAAATTTCATCACTCATCGCTAGTGCTTCTTCTTGATCGTGAGTTACGAATAAGAAAGTGATGCCTAAACGTTTTTGTAATTCGCTTAATTCATATTGCATGTCTGTTCTTAATTTTAAATCCAGTGCTGATAGCGGTTCGTCTAGTAATAAAACTTCTGGTTCATTCACAAGTGCTCGCGCGATTGCGACACGTTGCTTTTGTCCACCTGACATACCGACAATCGAACGGTTTGCAAATTCTTTTAAACGTACCATCCCTAAAGCTTCTTCTACTTTTGCTTTGATTTGGGCTTTGGGTGTTTTTTTCATGCGTAAGCCAAATGCTACGTTGTCAAATACGTTCATATGAGGAAACAAAGCATAATCTTGAAATACGGTATTTACCTTACGTTTATGGGCTGGAATCTCGTTTACTTTTTTCCCATCGATTAAAACGTTCCCCTCTGTTGCCTCTGTAAAGCCAGCGATTAAGTTTAATATCGTTGTCTTTCCACAGCCTGAAGGGCCCAACAGGGTATAAAACTTCCCTTTTTCTAATTGGAAGGATACTTCCTTCAATACAGTTGATTCATCATATTCTTTTATTACGTTTTGAAAGGTCACAATGGTTTCTGTCAATTTCTTCACCTCAGTATATTCTTAGTTTTTAGCTACATTTGAGCTCCTCTAATTATATTTAATATTGGTGAAAACACAATAACTATTTATCTAGAATTCGACATTATTTTACAAACGATAAAGTCGCTTCCACTACCACTGTTAACTACTTTTAAGGTGTCCCATTTCAGCAAAAGAAAAAGCCGATTCTCTTCGAAAAGAAAATCAGCTTTTAGTATATTATTTTGTTTCACCGATGATTCGAACTTCAGTTTCTAAAGCGACATCAAATTGATCGAGAATAACTTCTTTGATGTGCTCAATCAGTTCAATATAGTCTGTTGCTGTTGCTTTATTAATGTTCACAATAAAGCCCGCATGTTTCATTGAAATTTGTGCTCCGCCCCAAATTAGTCCTTGTAAACCAGCATCTTGAATTAACTTGCCTGTGAAATGACCCGTTGGACGTTTGAATACTGATCCACAAGATGGGTACTCTAAAGGCTGTTTAGATGTTCTTAAAAAAGTTAGCTCATCCATACGCTCTTTAATTTTTTCTGGATTACCTGATTTTAATTTGAAGGTTACACTTAATACAATGTCATTAGTTTGTTGTAGCTTACTATTACGGTAAGTAAATTCCATCGCTTCATTTTCAACTTCGATAATTTTACCATCTAAAGTTAGAATAGTGACTGTTTCAATTACATCTTTAACTTCACCTTCATAAGCACCTGCGTTCATATAAACTGCTCCACCCGTACTTCCAGGGATACCACAAGCGAATTCTAAGCCTGTTAGTTCATATTCTAGTGCTTTTTGGCTTACTTCAATAATCGGTGCCCCTGCTTCTACAACTAGGCGGCTACCTTCTTTTTCAATATTATTTAATTCTGTCAAGATAACTGTTGCTCCACGGATACCACCGTCGCGAACAATTAAGTTACTGGCATTTCCTAAAATTGTTAATGGTAACTCTTTATTTTGGACCCATTCTATGACCGATTGTACTTCAGCTACAGAAGTAGGGAAGAATAATAAATCAGCTGGTCCACCTGTTTCAGTATACGTATAGTTTGATAATGGTTCATTTTCTTTCACAATGAGTGAAGGAAAGTTTGTTTTTAGTTCAGTATAGTCCACTCGTATTATTCCTTTCAGCTAAAAAATGTTTTCTATAAAACATTTTGCACACATACATTCATTTTATCCTTACAATAATCGTACCTCAAAAGTACGCTCAATATCTAGTCTAACCCTAAGACTATAAGTAATATGGCAACAATTGTCAAGATTGACTTTCTTATCAATCGCCTCCCCGATTCGTACAGATTGGAATATAGAGTAGCATCACGAAAACAGGCGCTAAATCTTTTGAAAAACTAGTAAACGAATTGAAGTCTATTCCAAAATAGGGACATTACGACCAATTATTGCGAAAAATGTGCGCATTAATTGAAGTTATCGGGCGATTTTTCCAACCAATTACCTTTAAAGTGTGGTGGCACATTAAACTGTAGGAAAAGCTTCAGCAAAGTAATCAAAGCGCAAGAATAACAAAAAACACCTATCTGTTTTTAGGCAAATAGGTGTTTTAGTCTTAATTTTTAGATTCTGATTTATCTTTATCAGCTGAGTGTGTATCGATTTCTGTCTCATGAGTGTGATTGTCCATCACAACATAATCCACTTCGATCATACGTTCATCGTCTATATTTAATAACACACTGTAGATACGACCATTTTGTATTTCACTTGTTGTTAATACATAATCGTTCACACGTACTGATACGCGTTCATCTTCGTCAGGCACATAACCAATATGGTGAATAATATAACCTGCGATTGTATCTACTTCATCTGACTCAATATCTTCATCGAAATAATCATTAAATTCGTCAATTAGGAGACCACCACTTACGTAGTAGTTAAATTCGTCAATAATTCGAATATCTCCAAGAGACGTTACGTCTGATTCGTCATCAATATCGCCTACAATTTCTTCCAATAAGTCTTCCATTGTAACGATTCCTTCAACTCCACCGTATTCATCAATTAAGATGGCCATGTGTTGTTGTTCGCGCTGAAATTCAATTAATAAATCGTCCGTATAAATTGTTGATGGTACAAGCATGGGGCGATTTGAAATATCCATTAAATCAATATTTTCAAAACCATTTTCACTTGCTGCTCTTAATAAGTTTTTTGAGTGTAAAATTCCAATTACGTTATCCTTCTCATCTTTATATAATGGAATACGTGAAAAAGGACTTTCAATCACACGCATTAAACTTTCTTCATATGGAGCGTCCACATCCACCATAATGGTATCGGTACGTGGCACCATCACTTCTCGAGCGATTTTTGAATCTAATGAAAGAACACCTTCCATCATATCTAACTCGTCCATATCAAAGCTATCGCTATCACGACTTTGCTCAATAATGACGCGCATCTCTTCTCGAGTAAACTTCTCTTCTGATTCCGTAAAATCAATTGGCGTGATCTTTTGAAGTAACCCAGTAGATGCAGATAATAACCAAATGAATGGTCTGAATATTTTCTGCGCAAATACAATAGCCCCACTTGTGCCCATGGCAATAGACTCAGGCATTTGTAGTGCAATTTGTTTCGGGAATAATTCCCCAAAAACTAGTGTAAAGTACGATAATATCAACGTGACAATAACAGTCGCAACTGTAGTAGCCCCTGCAAAATCCGGTAAATAGTCAGCAAATGCTAAGGCAAAACTTGTAGCAGCAGACGCACTCGATAGGAACCCAGCAAATGTAATGGCAACTTGAATGGTTGCTAAAAAGTCATCTGCGGTTTCTAATAACTTTAAGACGCGCTCTGCTTTCTTATCTCCTTCTGCAGCATACTGATTCATTTTAGACTTGTTAATCGATACAAAGGCGATCTCTGCCGCAGCAAAAAATGCATTGATTAACGTTAAAATGATAATAACTAATAATTGGGACATCAGGGAACTCTCGGATGAATCCATATCTCAACTCTCTCCTCATAATATTTGTAAATTGTATTTTTAATAGTCAAAAGCGGTCTAGCTTATAAATAAACTAAACCACTTTTGTGTATTACTACCATTATAGAGTAAGTCTCTATCATTGTGTAGTCATTATTTTGATTATTTTATTAATTTTTTGTGGCTTTTTTCTGATATTTATCAGCAAAACCAGTTTTACGTAGGATAAATTTAATTACTTCAACAAATACAACAATACTTAATGAAGCTGCTACTACAATTAACCAACCTTGAGCTGTTGGTGGTAGTGTTACATCAAAGAAGTCATTGATTCCAGGTATTAAGATTACTCCGTAAAGTAAGATTCCTGATAATAATGACGCACCATTTAAGTATTTGTTGTTAAATGGATTTGTGCTGAATAATGATCCAAAGATTGATTTCACGTTAAATGCGTGGAATAACTGGATTGTACCTAAAGTTGCGAACGCCATTGTTTCAGCCATGTTAATTGTTAATGCTGTTTCAGGATCTAAACCAACCATTGGTGCGTATTGGAAACGAGCCATCCAATAAACGAATAATGTTGTAGCTCCTTCAAGCACACCTTGGTAACCGATACTTGGTAATACTCCGTTAGATAAGAAACTTGATCCTGGTTCACGTGGTTCAAATTCCATAATATTTGCTTCAGCATCTTCCATACCTAAAGCAATCGCTGGGAACACGTCTGTTACTAAGTTAATCCATAAAATATGAATTGGT
>CAZTXI010000013.1:0-12662 GCA_964617265.1 uncultured Carnobacteriaceae bacterium
CGCTTTGTAGCATAAGTAAATAAACCCATTTTTTTAGCTCATTTGTACCAACTCGGACCAATGCATGTTTAATTGAGGTAATCTTATGACGGGTTCCTAAAAAAGCAGAGTTTGCTAGCTTTAAAAGTTTATAAGATAGACCAATATCTTCTCGTATAATCTTTATAATCTTATCAAAATCAATTTCTTCATTTTCTAATTCAGCCAGAATTTGAATATGATTGATACTTAAGCTCTTAATATCTGTAGTATGTATAACGACAGGTTTACTATAAAAATACCCTTGAAAGTATTCATAGCCCATCTCCATAGCTAATTGATGTTGTTCACGCGTTTCTACTTTTTCAGCTAGGAATTTTATTTTATGTTTAAATTTTTTGATTAGAGCCCTCTGGAGATCCATATTCATTTCAGTGAATTCGATTTTTACAATATGGGCTAGTTCTAAAAGAGGGACAAAAGATTCATCAAAGCGGAAATCATCTAAAGCAATAATATATCCTTCATCACGCAATTTTTGACAAGCAGCTATTAATTTATCATTTATTTCAACGGTCTCCAATATTTCGACTACAACAGACTCTTTTGGTAGCAATAAAGGAATTTCAGCTACCAGCATTTCATTTGAAAAATTAATAAATGCTTTTGTTCCGCCCGTTAATTCTTCAAAATGCATGGATAAAAAAGCATTATGGATTACAGATGCTGTGGCTTGGTTATCATCTATCCCCTCATAGACATTTTTTTGGCTACGACGGTATAGTAGCTCATATCCATGAACGTCCATATTTCGATCAAAAATTGGTTGTCGTGCTACATATACATCCATATGATTCCCCCTTAATTCACTCTCTGATAATCAGGTGACCTATATTCTTCATCTTGTTCTCATTATACCAATAATTGTATCAAATAGGTAAATTTACTTTAAATTGGATTTAGTTGCCGTTAATAAGGAAATTTGTTAAAATGTCCTTAAATAAGGAATTAACTAAAATGTCCTTCAGGAGGGATATAATGACTCATTATATAGCAATAATCGGTGATATTATCGAATCAAAACAAGTTAATAACCGTGCTGAACTTCAAGAAGCCATACAAGCAGCCTTTGATCAAGTGGATTCAAAATACCCTAATATGATTCAATCTAAATTTACATTAACCTTAGGCGATGAATTTCAAGCTTTACTGAAACCATCGAAAGAAATTTTTAAGTTACTGGAAGAATTAGACTATTTAATTCCAGTCCCCTTTCGTTATGGCTTAGGGTATGGCACATTGAGTACGGATTTCGATAAGGAAGTTAGTATAGGAGCGGATGGACCTGCGTATTGGTATGCACGTGAAGCGATTGAAACGATTCACGATCAAAATTGGTCTGGGAAAACAAATGGGTATATCATTACAAAAGATGAAGTATTTGATCAGACATTAAATAATCTTATTTTATTATCAGATACGTTAAAAGATGGCTGGACAGCCTTACAAAAAGAAACATTTTATGCTCTCTTAAAAGAAGATATCTATTCCAATGATTTCAGTCAAAAAGACTTTGCGGATTCACTTGGAATTACTGCAAGTAGCTTAAGTAAACGACTAAATAATGGTAATATCAAAATCTATTTACATACCCGTAATACAATGGGCAGTTTATTGGAGGTATTCGATGAGTCTACTAAATGATGTGACACTTGTCTTGTTGATTTGTCATGTGTTAGGAGATTTTCATTTTCAAAGTCAAAACCTATCAGACAGAAAAACAAAATCTCTCAAAGCATTAGCAACACACCTGAGCATCCATGCCATTACTTTACTGTCATCGTTTCTTCTCTTATTTAGTTGGGGTGGTATTTTAGAGAATTGGGGTTTATTATTGAGCGTGTTAATTAGCCATATTTTACTGGATGTGATGAAATTCTATCTCTATCAAGCAAAAGATTTACCCGAAGAAATACTCTATATCGTTGACCAAGTTTTACACATTGGGTTGCTTCTTGTATTCAACGAATTCGTTTTTCAATCCACAACAGCATTGTTATTTTTCAATCGAAATCAGATTAATTGGTTCTTATTATTGCTGGTCATTACAAAGCCGGCAAACATTACATTCAAAGTAGTCTTTCAAAAATATCAGTTTCAAAATGATGCTCCTACAGTACCGGGTGCTGGCGCAGTAATTGGTAATTTAGAGCGAATTCTTTCGGCTGTATTTTTAGCGATGAACCAAGTAGCATCTATCGGTTTTATTTATACCGCTAAATCCATAGCACGCTTTAAAGAAATCGAAGAAAATAAAGGATTCGCAGAATACTATCTAATTGGTACGCTATTCAGTATTTTATATGTAGTTGTTGCCTATTATCTCATTATGATTGCTTAATAAGAAAAAGCTGAACCCAAAGAGGCTCAGCTTTTTTGTTAAATTCTTGTGTATAGTCTGTAATACTGGCCTTTTTTGGCCATTAATTCATCATGATTACCCACTTCAGTAAATTGGCCATCATCTAGTACATAAATGCGGTCGCTATCTTCAACAGTGGTTAAGCGATGAGCAATCGTAATCGTTGTTCGCCCTTCTGCAAGTTTGTCTAATGATTCTTGAATGATAATTTCACTAGCATTATCCAAAGCGGAGGTTGCCTCATCTAGAATCAGTATCGGTGGATTTTTCAAGAAAACTCGAGCAATCGAGATTCTCTGCTTTTGTCCACCAGATAAGCGCACACCACGAGATCCAATATCCGTGTTGAAACCTTCTGGTAAGGCATCGATAAACTCGGTTGCACCGGCTAATTCAGCTGCATAACGTATTTCTTCATCCGTGGCATCCATCTTACCGTAGCGAATATTTTCAGCAATTGTCCCAGCAAATAAATATACATCTTGTTGAACAATCCCGATATTATCCCGTAAAGAATGGAACGTTAAATCTTTGATATCGTGCCCATCAATTGAAATAGAGCCGTTAGTCACATCATAGAATCGAGGAATTAAGTTAATAATGGTTGATTTTCCAGCACCACTTGGACCAATGAAAGCCACCTTTTCACCAGGTTTTACCTCAAAGGATAGGTTATCTAAGATTAAGGCTGAATCAGATGAATACCCAAAATTTACGTTTTCAAATTTGATTGATCCTTTTACATCTTTCAGCTCAATCGCATTATCTTTTTCAACAATGTCGGATTCCACACTCATAATTTCATGGAAACGTTCGATTCCCGTAATCCCCTTTTGGAATTGCTCAATAAACTGAATGATGCGGCGTAAACTTGTGACAAGCATGTTGATGTACATAATAAAGATAATTAAGTTAGCTGGGTCAAATTGATTTTCAATAATTCCCCAACCACCAAATACAAGAACAACGATATACATTAAACCTTCAAATATCGAAGTTGTCGATGTGAAGGAAGCCATTGCTATGTAGAAATCCTTTTTGATATTTAAGAAGTTTTGATTGCCCCCTTCAAACTTATCAATTTCAATGGGTTCGTTAGCAAAACTTTTGACCACTCGTATCCCCGATATACTATCTTCAATTCCAGCATTCAGATTTCCAATTTGTCTACGTTGGTTCATCTGTTCATCTTTCATACTTGAGCGATTTTTACGTGAGAGTAAAAACATCAGTGGCAGTAATAAGAAGATAATGACAGTCAACCACGGGCTTATACTACCGAGTACAGCTAAAGAAACGATGACTTGAATCGTTACAATGAAGAACTCTTCAGGTGCATGATGCGCAAATTCTGTAATATCCGCCAAGTCACTCGTGACACGAGTCATAATTTGACCAACTTTTGTGTCATTATAATAACTTGTTGGTAATTCCATCAAATGATCATATAAATCACTTCTCATATCCGTTTCAATCATTGCACCCATTCGATGCCCAATATTAGTCATAAAAAAACGGGCGATGATTTCAACAATCTTTAAAATTCCATATGCAATACTGAGGGTTGCAACAGTCGACAAAGTCAATGTTCCGGCCATCCCTAGATTCGTTAACTCACTCAAAGTTAAGGGTAAAATGAAACCCGCTATCGTGGTTAAAGAAGCTGCAAGTAAGTCTATGACTAATATTCGCCAGTATTTTTTGAAATAAGGCAGTGTAATCTTAATCAATTCCATATTATTTTTCATACATATCTCCAACTATCTTTTTATAATAAGTTCATACCTTAATACGATAACATATTAATTGAAAACCTAAAAGAATTGACAATTAATAGAGAGTTATTTTTTGATAAGGTGCTAATTATAGTTAAATAAATTAAAAGACAGACGTTATGAAACGATAAGTCTGTCTTTTATCCATATTTTTCGATTGAAAATTAAGCTTTTTCTTCCATTCTTGGAAATTCTAATGCATGTTCTACTTCTATCATAATAATAGTATCATCTGCTAAAACAGTTGTTTCGCCTACAGGTACAATAATGTTATCTAAACCTCTTTGAATCATAATAATTAAACGATTAGAAGGCAATCTTAAATCTTTAATCTGCTTATTCTCCCACTTGTGACCTGATGGGATAACCGATTCAATTAGATTTTGACCCGTTTGATCAAAGTGTCTCTCTCCACCAAGTATGATTGTATCATTTTCTTTTAATATAACATGTCCTCGTGGCACAATAGTCTTGCCATTACGTTCAATTTTCGCAACGATAAAGTCAAATGTAAGATTTAAATCTTTAACTTCCATCCCTATTAGAGTACTCTTTGCATGAATTTTAGTCTCTAAAAACCCAATTTCAGCTTTAGTTTGGTAGTAGTTGAATGTTTTTAATACTGTATCGTTCGTATCTAACATCTCTAAACGTTTAGCTGCATAAGGCATGATCGACCCTTGAACTAATGCAGATAACACACAAATACCAAATACAATATGATAAATATCCATTGATAGTGCCGCATCACTGTTTACAGCCATTATAGCAAATGCAATAGCTGCAGCCCCACGGATACCTGCGATTGAAATTAAGTTCAACTGATTATTTTTTAGTTTAAAAGGTAACATTAAACCATATATAGATAATGGACGAGCGATCAGAGTAATAAACACCATTAAAGCAATGGCAGTTGGAAAGTTTGTAATAAAGTCTGTAAAATTTGATAATAAACCTAAAATAAAGAAAAGACCAATTTGCATAATTTCAGAGAATCCGTCGTAGAAAAAGATAATATCTCTTTTTCCTTTAAACTCTTTATTTCCTAAGTAAATTCCTAATATATAGATTGCTAAAAAGCCATTACCACCTAAGAAGTCTGTCGCTCCAAATGTAATTAACATCGCTGCAGCCATAAATACTGCGTACAAACCATCAGAGTTTATTGTTAGGACAGTAAGTAGCTTACCAATTACAAGTGATAAAGCCGCTCCTACACCAATACCTAGAGCAATTTGAGATAAAATTAAGACAGGTATAGATACGTCAGTTCCAATAATGAGCGATAAAAAGACCATTGTCATCGTATAAGCGACCGGGTCGTTTGATCCACTTTCTAACTCAAGTAGTGATGCTGAATTATATTTCAAATTTAAGTTTTTTGAACGAAGAATATTGGATACACTGGCATAATCCGTAGAAGCAACGACTGAACCAATCAGCATACCTTCTAATAAACTAAAACCTAGAATAAAATGGGCAAATGTTCCGGTTACTAGTGCTGTTACAACAACTCCTAGAGAGCTTAAAACGATTGCTTCCTTAGCAACAGGTTTAGCCATGTTCCAGTTTGTACCAAATCCACCATAGAACATTATAACCATCAAAGCGAGTGTTGCAAATTGATCCGCAAATATAAAGTTGTCAAACTCAATCCCCACTGCCCCGAATGTCATTCCTAAAACAATAAACAATAATAATGATGGCACACCATATTTATTTGAAAAACGAATCGCAAACAACGCTAATATGAATATAAAACCAATAATTAAATAAACCATTAAAAACTCCTCATCTTCCTTTTAGATTTAAGGCAATACTGCATTTAATAGAAAATGTAACACCCTTATTCATAAATGATATGTATTAATGATACAAGAAATTTGTTTAAATAACTATCCGTCTATCTCGTATTAAATCAGTTTTCATCTTATGAAAAGAGTGTGCGGCATCAGTTTACTATTAGATCTATTTAATTTTTCTTAAATATTTAAAAGACCTAGCTTATGATTAATTGTCATAAGCCAGGTCATTATTAATTTAAATCAACAATTTTGTATGTTCTTGTTGTATATTTACTTCTACTCTTAGAGTATTCAAATGGTGTGCCATCTTCTAAATAAACCACTTGCTCCACTTGTAAAATCGGATCATCCGCTAAACAATCTAAATGTTCTTGATCAATATCGTTTGATTTATCCGCACTAATTATACGATGAGCGCCACCAAATTCTAAATCTAAATCATTGTGAATGTATTGATAGACAGAATTCGCTAAGACTTCATCGTCAATGCCCGGGATTAGCTGAGCATTCATAATTGTATGTTCAATGATGTATGGTTTGCCATCGACAATTCGTAAACGAATAATTTTGTAAATAGGATCAGTTTTTCCGATGCTCAATTTATCTTGAACTTCTTCTGATGGGAAGTCAATTTTGAATGAGATTGTTTTACTTACAACTTCATGACCGACAAGCTGTTTGGTTAACCCTTCATACTCCATAAAGTTAGCTGTCATGTCATCTTGTAATGCATTTTTACGGACTGTCGTTCCAGCCCCTCTTTTTCTTAAAATAAGCCCTTCGACTTCTAATATATCCATTGCTTTTTTAACAGTCATGCGACTGACATTAAATTCTTTTGATAACGTAATTTGATCAGGTATTAATGTATTTTCTGGATAAATACCATCACGAATGCGTTGCCTAATTGTGTTTGAGATCATCTCGTATTTAGTCATCGTCTGTCCCCCTAAAAATCTATCTCTATTTTACCAAACGAAACATGAAAAGACTAGGTTTATAATCTAAATCGTTAGACATTTTAGGAGAATGACGAATAAAAATGAACATATAAAAAGCCATTCAAATTCGAATGGCTTTAAGAAATTACTATAAATTAAGTTAGTTCTGGTTCAGTTAAGTCAATTGCTAAGTTTTGTTTGTCAATTAATTTCAAGAATGGATACCAGATAACTCCGATAATCACCATACTGATTAATTGTAATACCCCACCCATAATTGAGTTTGTAGCTAAAGACCCATTAATAAAGAATGGAATAGTCCATGGAATAATCGCACCTGTTGTTTTTGGGAATAGTTCTAAGCTTAACATTGTGTAGTTAAATGCTGTTGTAACCATTGGTGCTAACACCCATGGAATGAAGATTGCAGCATTTAGAACAATAGGTAAACCAAAGATTGCTGGTTCGTTAACGTTGAAGATACCAGGTCCGATAGCTAAACGTCCAACTTCTTTCATTTGACGACTCTTCATGAAGAAAGCCATTAAGATAACAACAATTAAAGTACTTCCTGATCCACCCATACCAACTGTATAAGTTTCCATGAATGGTTTTGTAACGATATGTGGAAGTTCTTCTGCACCAGCTGTAAATTGTGCATAGTTGTCTGTTGCAGTTGATAACCAAATTGGGTCCATTACTGAGTTAACAATAACTTGTCCGTGTAATCCAAAGAACCATAGTAATTGAACAAAGAATACAGCTATTAAAGTTCCACCTAATGATGTACCTAAACCTGTAAGTGGAATTTGAATTACATTGTAAATCCAGTCGTGTAAGTTAATGTTTAGTGCACCTGTTACAAATGCATTCAATAAGTTAAATAGTGTTAATGTTGCGATTGCTGGAATTAAAGCTGAGAAAGATTTAGCAACTGCAGGTGGAACACCGTCAGGCATTGTAATTGTAAAGCCTTTCTTAGTTAAACGGCTGTAGATTTCAGCAGCTACGAATGCTGCAATCATACCAATAAACATTCCCTTAGCTCCAAGACGATCTAATGCTAAAACGCCACCGACTGTTTCACCATTTTCTGTAACTAATTGAAATGGTGTAAGGATTAAGAAAGCTGCCAATGAGATAACCCCACCGAATACCGCTTCAACATCATAAGATTTCGATAAATAATAGCCGATACCAAATGTAACAAAAACACTTAAGATAGACATTGTAGCATTTTGACCACTAGAAAATAGTCCATTTAACATCCCTTGAGTTTCAGGACTAAAGAATGGTAAGTGATTTAATACAACAATAATTGAACCAAACATTGTAAGCGGGAAAGAAAGCATGAATGCATCACGTAAAACTAATAAATATCTATTCTGTCCCAACTTTGTAGCGATTGGCATAAGCTTTTCGCCAAGTTTTTCGATAAAATTGTTCATCTGTAACACTCCTTTTTATATTGTGTAAAACGTTTACATTAATAAGTATATCACTTATATATTATATGTCTAGTCTTTTATTTAAATTTATCTAGTATTTATTAATAAAGTTAGCTCAATCCTTTCATTGACAAGGTTTTATAGCAGGGAAAAAGTTCAACATTTCTATAATTGTATATACTTTACCCCTTTATGACTAGACATTTACCACGTTTTAATTTATAATTGTGTTATTGGTTTTGTTAACGCTATCAAAAAATAATGTGAAACATTTCTTAGGAGGAAATATAATGGCAGATAAAACAATTATGTTAGTATGTTCAGCAGGAATGAGCACTTCCCTATTAGTAACAAAAATGCAAGAAGCAGCAGCTGCAAAAGGTTTAGATTATGAAATTTTTGCAACTTCAGCAAATGAAGCAGATAAAAATATAGCAAATAATACAATTGACGTTTTATTATTAGGTCCTCAAGTTGGCTTTATGCGTTCTCAATATGAAAGCAAAGTAGCTGATAAAGGTATCCCAGTAGATGTCATCAATATGCAAGACTATGGTATGATGAAAGGCGAAAATGTATTGAATGCAGCTTTAGAATTAATGAAATAAAGAATAAAGTTATCAGTTTATATGAGGAGATGAATTAATGAGTAACGAACAGAATGAACATATTGAAACAATTATGGGACTTATCATTTATGGTGGAAATGCTAAGAGCCTTTCAATGGAAGCTATTTATGCAGCAAAAAGTGGACAATTTGACTTGGCTGCGGAGAAGTTAAAAGAAGCGGATGAGTCACTTGTGCAAGCACATCAATCTCAGACTTCTCTATTAACAAAAGAAGCTAGTGGAGACAACATTGAAATTTCGTTATTAATGGTACATGGACAAGATCACTTAATGAACGCTATTACGTTTAAAGATTTAGCAACAGAAGTAATCGATGTTTACCGTAAAATTGATGGAGAAGATGTTTCTACGATGTAATAGTAATTTCCATACTAATTATTAAAAAGAATAATGATATATAACTCCAATTCCGTAACTGGATTGGAGTTTTTTGTTGCCTTTATAAATGAAAAAGCAAGACAAAAGTGAGTACTTTTGCCCTGCTTTCGAGTAACTATTTTATTTAATCGTTAAATCCGTTATTTGTAGCTACTTCATTAAACCAATAGCCACTCTTCTTAATTGTCCGCTTACGGTTGTCATTTAAATCAACTGCAATAAATCCATAACGGTTTTTGTAAGCATTCATCCATGACCAGTTATCCATACATGTCCACATGTGGTAACCTCTTACGTTACTACCCTCTTCTATTCCTTTATGAATATAACGTAAGTGATCTTTTAGGAAATCGATTCGGTAATCGTCTTCTACTTGACCGTCACTATTGATGAATTTCTCTTCACCTTCAACGCCCATACCATTTTCTGATATAAAGCATTTAATATTTCCATAGTTTTCACGAAGATTTGTTAGAATATCATAAATTCCTTTTTCGTAAATTTCCCATCCGCGATGTGGGTTCATTTTACGACCAGGCATTTCATAATTATCAAAGTAATCATCTGGCATTGGACCATCCGCTAACTTTGTATCGGATTCTTTAGCTTTGATACGTCTTGGTTGGTAGTAGTTAATTCCTAAAATATCAACCGTATTCTCTTTAATAAGTTCTAAATCACCTGATTCTGTTACTGGTAAATGGTCAATTTCAGTTAATAAATCAATTAAATCACTTGGGAATTCACCTTTTACTGCTGAATCTAAGAAAGAACGGTTAAAGAAAGCATCCGCTAATTGAGCTGCTTTTACATCTTCAGGATTGTTTTCATCTCTTGGGTAACTTGGTGTTAAGTTAAGAATAATCCCGATTTCTCCATCTTGATCAGATTCGTGATAAGCTTTAATGGCTTTAGCACTAGATAATGCTGTATGGTAACCAACTTGTACAGCTTTTTTCATATTCACTAGATTTGGATAATGGAATTGGTATAAATAGCCACCCTCAACAGGTACGATTGGTTCATTATGGGTAAACCATTTTTTTACACGATCACCAAATAGGTCAAAACAAGTTTTTGCAAATTCAACATATGCATCAACTGTTTCACGTGATTCCCAACCGCCTTTTTCTTGTAACGCTAATGGCATGTCAAAGTGATATAAGTTAATAAAAGGTTCAATCTCATTAGCGATTAATTCATCAATCAAGTTATTGTAAAATTCTACCGCTTTAGGATTAATTTCCCCTACACCATTTGGAATTAAACGACTCCATTGGATAGAAGTTCTAAATGTATTGTGACCAATTCGTTTCATTAATTGAATATCTTCTTTATATTTTGAATAAAATAACGAAGTTTGTTCTGGACCTACTTGGTCAAAAAAAGCTTCGGGTTCTTCTTGATACCAGTAATCCCAGATGCTAGAACCTTTACCATCATTTTCAAATACCCCTTCAGTTTGTGGTCCACTTGCTGCTGAACCCCACCAGAAGTCACTTGGAAATTTGTACTTCATATTCAACACTCCTTCGATAAGATGTATATACTTTTTAATTGTAAACGTTATACATATTGTAATTTATCAGAAATTAGCACAAATGTCTAGACATTTAATTGAAATGTCTATTTAAAATATAAAAAAGGCGAAAGCAGTATGCTTTCACCTAAGTTTTAGATTATTGTGTTGAAGCGATTAAGTGTATTTCACCATCTATTTCCCAGTCGTTTAAACCAAAAGGTAAAATAAAATGATCACCTTTACTTAACTTATAGCTCTCTTTATCTATTCGTAACGTTCCATTTCCTTCAATTACACTAACAAGTGTGTAAGGTGCGGTTGCTTTAAAAGATACCGTACCGTTTAATAACCATTCAAAAACGGTAAAAAACTCATTAGAGACAAGCGTTTTAACCATTCCGCCAGTAAATTCTTCGACAATAGGCTCAGTTTGTAGGTCAATATGAGGAATCATTGAAACGTCAATTGATTTTTCAATGTGTAATTCTCGTGGATTCCCTTGATCATCTAAGCGATTATAGTCATATAAACGATAAGTTGTATCGCTTGATTGTTGTGTTTCTAAAACCATAACACCTTTGCCAATTGCATGTACTGTACCACTAGGAACATAGAAAAAGTCACCAGCTTTAACGTTTACAGATTTTAAAAGCTTATTCCATTGATTAGTTTCAATATAATTTTGAAATTCTTCTTTGGTAAGGGCATTGTGTCCAAAAACAATTTCTGCACCTGGATCTGCTGATAAAACATACCAGCATTCTGTCTTACCTAATTCACCTTCATTTTTTAAACCATAAGTATCATCTGGATGTACTTGCACTGAAAGATCATTGTTCGCATCAATAATCTTAGTTAACAATGGAAAAACTTGTTCGGATTGATGTCCAAATAAACTTTGGTTTTCTGTCCATAATTCAGCTAATGTTTTCCCTTTATACTTTCCATTTAAAACGGTTGCAGGCCCATTTGGATGAGCACTTATTGCCCATAATTCTCCTGTAGTTTCTGTTGGAATATCATATCCATACTCATCACGTAATTTTGTACCGCCCCATATTTTATCTTGTAGGACGCCTTGTAAAAATAATGGCTCCACCTTATCCCTCCACTTTATCAATTTGTCATCTATCTTAAAAGAAACCTAAAAAAATAGCAATTCTAGTACATAAAAAGAACCCAAGGAAATTCCTTGAGTTCTTAATAATTAAAATTATTTTAAAGTGGCTGCAACATAGTGATTGTCACTAATTTTTACCCAATCTGGGTCTGCATCTGCATGCTCTTTAAAATTTGAAAAATTAAATTGTTCATTTTCACCACTATAAAAATCAAGTGTTTCATTTGTGTTTCGTTTTTTGATATCCGTTTTTAAGAATGCTGCGATTAATCGTTTTGTATAAGGGTGTTTTGCGTTATTGAAAATTTCTTTAATAGGTGCACTCTCAACAATCTTTCCACCATACATAACGATAACATCATCTGCCATCTGGCTAATAACACCTAAATCATGCGTTATAAACAAAATACTTGTATTGTATTCATCTTTTAATTCATTCATGATTTTTAATATTTCAGCTTGAATGATAACATCTAAAGCAGTTGTTGGTTCATCCGCTATTAATAATTTAGGGTTACATGCTAATGCCATTGCAATCATAACACGCTGACTCATCCCACCAGATAATTGATGTGGGTATTGTTTTAACACACGATCTGGATTTGGGATTCGAACTTTCTCCAGTAACTCATAACTTCGTTT
>CAZTXI010000013.1:12762-16368 GCA_964617265.1 uncultured Carnobacteriaceae bacterium
CCTTCTTCTAGGGAAAATGTCACACCATTTACTGCTTTAACGGTTCCTCTACGAGTATCAAAATAGGTATGCAAATTATTGACTTGTAGTAAACTCATGTGACTGCTCCTCTCTTTGTGCATAGTAAGCATCACGATCTTTCAGTGTTGTCGCAACGAAATGATCAGGTGTTACTTCTATCCAATCTGGATCATGTTGACCATCTTTAGAATAATAAAAATCATAATCAGGATATGTTTCATCTACATCCCAACGTGTAGCGTCATCTTCATCCATCGATGGAATCGCATTGAGTAATTGTTTTGTATAAGGGTGTTTTGGATTACTGAAAATTTCCTCTGCAGAACCTAATTCAACTAAATGACCAAAGTACATAACCCCAATACGGTCTGAAATGAAACGAACAACACCTAAGTCATGCGTAATAAACAAGTACGTTAGATTATTTGTTTCACGTAAATCCAATAGTAAATTAATGATTTGCGATTGAATTGATACATCTAAGGCAGATACAGCTTCATCACAAACAATGAATTTAGGCTGTACAGCTAAAGCACGTGCAATACCAATACGTTGTCTTTGACCACCTGAGAATTGATGTGGATAGCGATGAATAAACTCCGCTTTTAAACCACATTTTTCCATAATATCTAAAATATATTCTTGATAACCAGGATCGTTTTTACTTTTGAAGAACTTATGAATCAATAGACCTTCTCCAATAATATCACCAACAGTTAATCTAGGGTCTAATGATGAGTAAGGATCTTGGAAAATAATTTGCAAGTCTTTACGAAGAATTCGTGTTTCTTTTTTCGTTAAAGCTGCCAAATCAATCCCTTCATCTAGATATTCCTCAAAGCGTTCAAAATCTTCATTCCCACGAAGAGATGCTTTTAATGCTTCGATTTTATCTGATTCAGCTTTTAATTTTTCTTCATCAGTTTTGATTGTTTTGGTCAGGCGATCAATTTCACCTTGGTCAAATGCTGCATTCATTTTTTGTTTTTCTTTTTCAAACTCTAATTCGCGTTTATGCTTTGCCACAGTTGAAGCAATCGTGTAACGACTCAATAAAGCTTGACTGACAGCTTTTAAGTTGTCATGAGTAATTAAACCGCCAACTAAACGCAAAGTATTCCCATATGTGTCATCAAATTCAATCTTCTTAACACGTAAGGTTTCAAATACATGATCTTTTTCCGGGCCGTTTAATTCTTTTAATTCTAATTCCAATGCTTCAATCGTATTTAAATCGTTCGCATAGTCACCAGATGTTTTTGGGAGATTACGGTATACTTTTTGAACGTAATCTGGGACAAAGTTTTCAATTGTATCTCCATAGTATAAGGTCGAACCACCTGTTTGACGTTGTAGTTGAATAATTGTCCGTCCGAATGTTGATTTTCCACAACCACTCTCGCCTACAATTCCAAGTGTTTCTCCTTCATAAATATCAACTGAAATATCTTTATTTGCTTTAACATATTCTGTTCCAATTTGAAAAAAGTTATTTTTCTTAACTGGGAAATATTTTTGTAAGTTTTTAATACTCATTAACGTTTTCATAATCGAATTACCTCTCTCTCATCTTTGGATCAATCGCATCGCGTAAGCCATCCCCTAATAAGTTAAAGGATAATACGGTCAGCATAATGATTAAACCAGGATAAAAGGTTAAATAATAATGTGTACGAATATAACCTCGACCTGAGTTAAGCATCGTTCCCCACTCTGCAATAGATGCCTCTAAACCTAATCCAATGAATCCTAAACCAACTGCTGATAGAATAGCAGAAGCAATCCCCATAGAAGATTGAACGATAATTGGTGAAAGAATATTTGGAATGATGTGTTTAAAGATAATACGTGCATCATTGGCACCAAGTGCTTCAGCTGCTTCAATGAACTCTTGTTCGTTAACGGATATTACACCTGAACGTATAATTCGAGCAAAAATTGGAATATTAGCAATACCAATTGCAATAATCATATTTTGTAAACTTGATCCTAAAGAAGCAACAATTGCGATAGCTAATAAAATCGATGGAATCGATAGTAAAATATCACAAAAACGCATAATTAGGGTATCAATTTTTCCTTTGTAGTAACCGGCTACTACCCCTAATAACCCTCCAACAATTAATGCAACAAATACAGCACTAACACCAACGGTTAAAGAAACTCGTGTACCGTAAATCATACGACTAAGAACGTCTCGCCCTAAATCATCTGTTCCTAACCAATGTGTGGCGTTTGGAAATTGTAGCGCATTAGACAGATTTTGTTCTCGCATACCATATGGAGCGATTTGCTCTGCGAATATAGCTACAAGTGATAATACAATAATAAACCCTAGTCCGAACATAGCACGTTTATTTCGTTTCAAAGCGTCCCACGCTTCTTGCCATGAACCTTGAGGAATATTCTGCATTTCTTCTTCAGCTTTGTTAATTGTTTTTTTATTAGAAAGCATCTTAACTCCTCCTTTAATCATATTGTGATCGAATACGTGGATCGATATAAGCATATAATATATCAACGCATAAGTTTACAATGGTAAAAATAAAGGCAATAAATAATACTCCACCCTGCACAACCATTGCATCACGTGTTCGAATGGCGTTAACCATCATAGTCCCTAAACCATTAATACTGAAAACTGTTTCAGTTAAAACAGCTCCACCTAATAATGCTCCGAATTGTAAACCAATAACCGTAACAACAGGAATCAAAGCATTACGTAAAGCATGTTGAAAAATAATTCGATTACCGGGTACACCCTTAGCATGAGAAGTACGGATATAATCTTGATCCAATACGTCCATCATACTTGAACGTGTTATTCTAGCGATTGTCCCCATCGATGATGTAGCTAAAGCAAACACGGGCATAATCATATGTTGCCATGTTGTAAAACCTGTAGCTGGTAACCATCCTAATGTAGAAGTAAATAGAATGATTAATAATAGAGCTTGCCAGAATGTTGGCATGGAAACACCCAATAATGAAATAAACATTACTACATTATCAACTTTAGAATAGGGTCTCGTTGCTGAGATAACCCCTAAAGGTACACCGATTAGAGTGGCGAATAAAATACTCCAACTAGCCAATTTTATAGTATTTGGTAAACGAACAAGAATTTCATTTAATACAACTCGATTGGATACATAAGATCGTCCTAGGTCTTGTCTGAAAACAACATCAGCGACATAGTTAAAGAATTGAACGATAAACGGTTGATCAAGTCCTAATTCTGCTCTTAATGCTTCATAGGCTTCGACACTCGCACCTTCACCAAGAATAATCGTTACTGGGTCTCCTGGCGAGAGATACATAATTGTAAAAACGATAAATGTTACCCCAAGTAATATTGGAATAAGCCATAATAAGCGTTTAATAATATAACGCAACATAATTACCTCTCCTAACAAAGAAAGGGCCGTTGTCACGACCCTTTCTAAAATCTATTTATAATTTATTATTCGTCATCTAATGAAACAACACTTAAATCATAACTACCCATCGGGTGGTGTTCGAAACCATTTACTCGATTACTAATACCTGTTACGTTTTCGCGTGTTTGTAAGAAGACCCAAGGTA
>CAZTXI010000014.1:0-6526 GCA_964617265.1 uncultured Carnobacteriaceae bacterium
CCAAGAGGTGTGTAGTTAATTGGAATAGTTAACATGTGGTGTAAACCAAATGGTAGTAATAGACGTTCAAGTGTACCGAATAAGAAGGGTGCTAAGATTGGCGCTGTGTCTTGTGATGCAGCAATCCATACACCAAAGTTGTTGATTCCACTTTGAATAAATGGCCAAACAATGGCTAATACAACTGAAGCGATTAAAGACCATACAATCACAACAAATGGTACAAATCGTTTTCCGTTAAAGAAAGATAACGCATCGGGTAATTTTCTGAAATTATAGTATTTATTGAAAGCCATTGCTCCCATAAATCCAGCAATAATTCCGACGAATACTCCCATATTTAATGCCGGTGCTTCTAAAACGCTAACAAAATAACCATCAACCGGTATTTCAGCTCCAAATAAAGTCTGAGTAACGGCATCTGGATCAGCTAGCATATCTCCTGAAACCCCAAAAATGGCTCCCGTAATTCGGTTAATCAAAATGAAACTGATTCCGGCAGCAAATGCTCCCCCAGCTCTATCTTTAGCCCAGCTTCCACCAATTGCTAATGCAAATAATATATGTAAGTTCCCAATAATAGCCCAACCAATATTTTCAATTACGCTTCCCACTGAAATTAAAAATTGTAAGTCTTGATTAATAAGAGGGAGAGATCCACCAATACTAATCATTAAACCTGCTGCAGGCATAACAGCAATAACACCCATTAAAGCTTTTCCAAATTTTTGCCAAAATTCAAAATTGAATATCTTTTTCATATTTTTTCTCCTTAGTTTTTCATCTATTTATAACATTTTTAAAAATGCAGTTAACATATTTTTTCATTTCTTTATCTCCATAAGCTTTCTACGCCTCACAGACATAAAATGTATTTGAATTTCCTCACCCTCCATCTAATTTAGAATGATTTAAAAAGTAATGATTAAAAAGAGCAGAACATATTGTTATTTCTCTCGAAAGCCTTCTATACTCTACCAACCGATTATATCCCTTTTTTCAAACAAACGCTTTCATAAAAATCATCATTAATGATTAAGGGCTTTACGATATTGTAGAGAGTGGCCGATTGTTTAATTAGATAAATTGTCCAATCACTTTTTTTGTTCGTAAAATCACCTAAAACATTGTTTTATCAGCAATTACTTTTAATTCGAACAGTTTAAGTGCTACTCTTCAAGTCTCTGAAATATAACATGAATAAAATAGATATGCCACTCATTTTATTCGCTTTTCCAAAAAATACAATCGTTTTACTGTCCATATATCGGAGAAAACCCTATAAATTAGCGAAACCGGTTGCATTTAATGTCAATCAGATTAGCTGAATTATTTTCTTTTTTGATTCATCTGCACAAAGAAATCCGTATTCTTACTCAGATCTCTTTAGCCAAGTAAAAACACGGATTTTTAGTTTTATTTGATGTTCGTTTATGCTTTAAAGCTCTACTTTTTAGCCGTTGTATAGCGGTCAAAAACTTGTAACAATTGCTTATTTCTCATGACAAAATAGAGCAATGCGAATCGAATCGGTGCCATAATTAAGTTCTGCGGAATGCGTCCCGCTAATAAAACAACAACGGGTGTTTGATAGAGTATATGCACCCAGAGTGTATTTAAGATAATATTTGAAATCACCGTTTGAAACACTACCGCTAAAACCAAATGTTTCCAATTTGGACGACGACGGTGTAAAAAGAAGCCATAAATTAGACCATTCATAAAAGCTGTAAAAGTAAACCCTAAAAAGAAAACACCTTGTTGCCCAAAAATAAATGACACTAATAAATCAACACCAGCAGCTGCAAAGCCTCCAACCCAAGGACCAAATAACATGGATATCACGGCTGTTACAACGAAGCCCAAGGATAAGCGATTGGTTGTCCCAAGTGGTATGGCGACTCTTGATAGAGCCAAACCTAACCCCATTAACACACCTACTACAGCAATTTGATTGGGACTAAACGTAAATTTTCGACTATTTCTATTGTTCATTTTGAACTCTCCTCATCTAGCATAAGAGTCCACTTTAAAAAAACAAAAGCGGATGCGAGATGCAATCGCAAAAACCTTTTTCGTCTAATGGCTACATCCCATCCACTAGCACTTCACGCTACATCTCTACTCTTTGTTATCTATTTTTTCTATTTTAACATACCTTGTTCTGTCACTAAATAATGCACAGGAATATCAAAAGGCTCGATTGGAAAATCTTCAACAAGCTGATTCGTGTGCACAAGTGATACGGTTGGATGAATAAAATCTTTTAGATACCGGTCATAATAACCTCCACCAAAACCAACACGATACCCTTCTTTGGTGAAAACTAATCCAGGAACCAGCAACAATTGTATCGCGTCTTTCTCCACGGATTTCGTTTGGTTAGGATCCGGCTCATCTAACCCAAAATACCCATCTTGTACAATCTGAGACCAGTCTTTCATTTCATAAAAAATAAGGTCTTTAGTTTTGTGAACGGTCTTGGGTACGGCAACTTTTTTGCCTTCTTTGAGCGCCTGATCGACAATTTGGCGGGTATCCCACTCTGAACCGACGGATAAATACGTTCCGATTGTTTCGGCTTGTTGCCATAAATCAGAGGCAAATAAGACTTCTTGTAATTGTTGTGAAATGTCTTGGCGTTCGGTTTCGTCGATTTGAGCACGAGCAACTTTCATTGCTTTTCGTATTGATTCCTTACTTTTTACCATTGTTGTCCCTCATTTCTCTTGTAACCACTGAGCGGCATTGGCGACTTGCTGGGCAAGAGCAGCTGTTGTGACTGACCCCACGCCACCTGGTACAGGTGTGATTGCCGATGCAACTTCAGCGACTTCATCGTATCGGACATCGCCATATGCTTTATTATCTTTGAAATTGAAGCCAACATCAATAACGACTGCGCCTTTTTTGATGTGTTCTTTTGTGATTAAGCCAATTGACCCGGTTGCTGAAATAACGATATCGGCCTTCTTAGTATAATGGGCTAAATGTTGAGTGCCTGTATGGCAGTTTGATACCGTTGCTCGCTCGTTAAGTAAAAGCACCGACAAAGGTTTTCCGACGGTATTACTTTTACCAATCACACAAATATCTTTGGTAGGAACAGCAATTTCAAAAAATTGTAATAAGTCCATCACTGCTTTTACGGTACTTGGCAGGTGAGCTTGTTTGTTTCCTGCCATAATGTGTCCGAGGTTTAGCGGATGCATCCCATCGATATCTTTTTTGGGTGAAATTTGTTCCGCTACGCGATCGAGTGAAATATGCAAAGGAAGTGGCTGCAACACTAAAATCCCATGAATAAGTGGATCATTATTCAATTGATTTAACGCCTGAATAAATGTTTCTTCGGTGACCGTTTCATCAAACGTTACTTGTTTTGTTGCAATGGCCATCTTATCCATATAGCGAATGGCCGATTTTTCGTATTGAATCGATGCGGGATTTTGATCCGCACGCATAATAGCTAAAGTTGGCGTAATGCCTGCTGCTTTTAGTTTAGTAATTTGTTGTTCCGTTTGTTTATTGAGTGCTTTTGCAACTAAGCGACCATCTAATATTTTCGTCATGCCTCTCCTCCTTTGCTAAACGTTATGATGAATAATGCGAAAAGTCGTTGTTTTTAAGGCTCGACATCTTTCCAGGATTGTTCCATACGCTTCATCGACTTCTGTTTCAATTTCTGTGCGTAAGGTTTCGTCTTTAATCGATTTCGTGTTGATGTCACAATTTATTTTTTCACTTTCAATTGTCGCTTCTGTGAAAATTAACCCCACGGCAATATCATCAACAATGCTGCCTTTTACTTCGAGTTTTATTAATTGCTCGAATAAATCAAGAACCTCATCCATTTTCTTCATAATCGCTAAAGGTGGACGAGCCGCATCCGCTAAACCGTGATCAATCTTTTGTTGGCGAATCACTCGCTCTTCTTCTGTGTCTTTCGGTAATCGAAACAGCGGCAATACCGGTTCAAAAGCATCGGCATCAATTTCAGCTAAGTCTAATAACTCTTCTGAAATGGCTTTTGAACGAGCTATCGCTGCTTGAATAGTCGCTTCTTGTCCTTCATATTTCTTTTTTCCTTGTTGAAATTCAAATACAAATTGAGCTAAATTGACCGCAAAAGCACCGACTACACTGGCAGCACTTCCGCCACCATATTTCCCGTCTTTAGATCCAAGTGCTTTGGTCCAATCCGTAACTGTTAAATCTTTCATCTGAATCCCTCCTACTTTTTCTTAGAACAAGCCTGTAATAACGCCATCTGCATCAATATCAATTGTTTCAGCGGATGGTGTTTTAGGTAGTCCAGGCATTTTCATCACATCACCCGTTAAGACCACGATAAAACCAGCTCCAGCTGAGACCGTTAAATCTGAAATAGAAACCGTAAAACCTTCTGGACGCCCAATTAATTTTGGATTGTCTGAGAATGAATATTGAGTTTTAGCCATACAAATCGGTAATTGGCTAAAGCCAAGTCGTTCCATTTTTCTTAAAGATTTTAAGGCAGTTGTTGACCACTCTAGGCCAGCTCCACCATATACTTTTTGTACAACTTTAGTAATTTTTTCTTCAATGGAGTCTGATAAGTCGTAAGGATGTTTCAATGTTGATTCTTGAGCAGTAAGTTCAACGACCGCTTTGGCTAAATCTACGCCACCAGCGCCACCTTCTCCCCAAACATCCGCTAGTACAGCGCGATATCCAGCTGTTTCACATAAGTCAATTAGCAGTTGACTTTCAGCTGGAGTGTCCGCTACAAAATGATTTACGGCAACAATTGTATTCATTCCAAAAACGCCTTGCATATTTTCAACATGCTTTTGTAGATTTTTAAAACCTAGTTTCAGTGCATCTAAATTCTCGTTGTTTAAATCGGTTTTATCAACACCACCATGCATTTTCAGTGCACGGATTGTCGCAACAACTACCACGGCATCTGGTGCAAGGTTAGCTGTTCGGCATTTAATATCCATAAATTTCTCGGCACCTAAATCACCACCGAAGCCACCTTCTGTCACCACATAATCGGCATGTGCCAGTGCCATTTTAGTGGCTAAAACACTGTTACAACCATGCGCAATATTCGCAAATGGCCCACCGTGAATAAAGGTTGGAGTGCCTTCTAGTGTCTGCACTAAATTTGGTTTCAAGGCATCTTTTAGTAGAACGGTCATTGCGCCTTCTGCCTGAATATCACCAACAGTTACCGGCTGATTATCAAATGTATAAGCTAAAATACAGCGTTTTAAACGATTCTTTAAGTCGGTTAAATCTTCGGATAAACATAAAACTGCCATAATTTCAGAGGCAACGGTAATCTCAAACCCATCTTCACGGGGTGAACCGTTGACTGGACCACCTAATCCACTAATAATATTTCTTAATTGGCGGTCATTCATATCCACCGCGCGCTTCCATGTTACTCGGCGTGGATCGATATTCAAGCTATTCCCTTGTTTAATGTGGTTATCCAGCATGGCTGCCGCTAGATTATTCGCGGCACCAATCGCATGCATATCTCCTGTGAAATGGAGATTTAAATCCTCCATCGGAACAACTTGCGCATGCCCTCCTCCAGCTGCCCCTCCTTTGATTCCAAAAACAGGGCCTAGCGATGGCTCTCTAAGCGCAATCGCAGTCTTTTCACCGATTTTTTGAAGCGCATCTCCTAAGCCTACAGACATCGTCGTTTTCCCCTCACCTGCTGGGGTTGGATTGATGGACGTCACTAAGATGAGTTTTCCTTGTTTCTTTTCAAAGTCACCTTTTTGAATATTAATTTTCGCTTTATATTTTCCGTAGTGCTCTAATTGCTCTACCGGAATATTTATTTTTTTAGCTATTTCATCGATGGGCTTTAAAGCCACATTCTGTGCAATTTCTATGTCATTTTTCATGCGCACAACCTCTTTCTATATGAAAATCGTCCCTATATTATCTCCTAAAGTATACCATAGGATGAGCGAATTACCTTATCAAGTCGTATAGCTTCTGTCTGCCCCATATGGACCACTCTATCCGCCCTTCATTTCACAAAAAGGGCTTAGGGTTTTAACTTCGATAATGGACAATTTCGCTGAAATTTTGTATGATTAGAGAGAAGATTGGAGGCGAGTAGAGATGAAATTAATTGATCGTATTACGTTAACTATTTTAATTTTAGCTGGTTTACATTTATTGGTATCGGGACTGTTTGATATCAATGTGATTGAAATGGTATTTGGTTCAACCGACCAAATCGGTGCACAAATTGTGTATGGTGTCATTGGTGTGAGCGCTATTTGGTGTATGAAGTATTATAAATACACGCCTGAAGGTGGCTCTCGCTTAAGAGGTCGATAATTGAAATAAAAGGGTTAAATAATATTTGGTGTTGATGTATCTATGATACATTGACGCCTTTTTTTATTGAACTACCTAAACGATGTTGCTATTAAATGGGCGATTACAAATTTATGGGTGGAAATTCAAAAGTTCTGAATGGTAACAGAAACTTATGGGTGGAATATCGAAA
>CAZTXI010000014.1:6626-13304 GCA_964617265.1 uncultured Carnobacteriaceae bacterium
TTATGGGTGGAATATCGAAAGTTTTGAATGGTAACACAAACTTATGGGTGGAATATCGAAACTTCTGAATGAATAATACTAATTATAAAAAAACGACCGCCATTTCTGGAAGTCGTTTTATATTTATTTAGTTATTCATCATCTACTGAAGGTTCCAATAATGGTTCCACAAAGTGTGATGTATCGTTATAAGAATCTACTATGAATTTACCTGCGCGATACTGAACGCGAGTAATTGATGCATTTGATAGGAATTCTGGATTATGATCGATATCCGCAATTAAAGTCATCATCATGTAGCGGATGACTAAGCCGTGTACAACAACTAGGACCGTATCATCTGTGTCTTTATGGCGGTTTACAATATCCAGCAAGCCTTGCTCAATTCGCAACCAAAATGTCATGAAGTCTTCTGCATGCTCATATTCACAAGCTGCGCGATATGCATTCATGCGCTCAGGTAAAGTTGTTTCTTCAAAGAAACGAACAACTGAATCATAACCTTGGCTTTTTGCGACGGCTTCATCTACTTCTTTAAATGGTAAGCCTTCGAAACTACCGAAAAATACTTCGCGAAATTCGGGTTTCATTTCAATGACTAGATCTTCTCCATTTTTATTTTCAGATAAAACGATATTCGCTGTATCCATTGTACGGGTAAGGTCGCTCGTATAGACCGCATCAAATTTTACGTCAGCTAGTCCCTGTCCGGAACGGCGAACTTCATCTTCTCCTTCAGGTGTAAGTGGTGCGTTACTCCAACCTTGCATACGTTCGTAGCGATTCAAGTACGTTTCACCATGACGCATGAAATAAAAAGTCATCCCTTTGTAAGACATTCAATCGATCTCCTTTAGTGTATGATTTATTGAAGGTTTATGATTTATTCGTCAAATACGCCAGCCTCTACTGCGCGTAATAATGGTTCTGCAGTCCCAACGTTCGTTGCTAGTGGGATTTCATAAACATCCGACAAACGTAATAAAGCTGATACATCCGGCTCATGTGGTTGTGCCGTTAACGGGTCTCGTATAAAAATAACTAAATCGATTTTTTGATCAGATATGTAAGCACCTATTTGTTGGTCTCCACCTAGTGGTCCAGATTTAAAGCGGTGTACATCCAAGCCAGTCGCTTCAATAACACGTTGCCCTGTTGTACCTGTAGCAAATAGAGTGTGTCTAGCCAATGTTTCTTTAAACTCAATAACTAATTCAACTAATTCATCTTTTTTCTTATCATGTGCAATCAATGCAATATTCATTCACGCACTCCCTTTTTCATTTCATTATTATTCATATCTTATCATATCCCACTTCCAACTTCTATTTATCACCTCAAAAATTAGCGGGTTAATTTTCGTTTCAGTATTAGATTTCTCGACAAGAATTCGTTATGCTAAAGACGACGAGTCAGAGCGGAGGAAAATAGATGACAAAAAAAATAGCTATTATTGGTGGTGGGGTTGTTGGAGCAACGGCAGCCTATTATTTATCCAAACAAGCCGATTATGACGTAACCCTTTTTGATGAAGGAATCGGGCAAGGAACCAAAGCAGCAGCCGGTATTATTAGTCCGTGGCTTTCAAAAAGACGGAATAAAGCTTGGTATGAAATGGTCAAAACAGGTGCTGCCTTCTATCCAAACTTTTTAAAAGAAGTCTTAAATGGAGGCGACATTCCTAAATCGGTCTATCAACAAGTCGGAACATTATTATTTACAAAAAAAGATAAAACCTTAGAAGAATTACTTGAAATTGGAATAAAAAGACGTGAAGAAGCACCTGAAATCAAAGAATTAACCATTCTATCTCCTGATGAAATTCGAGAACGTATCCCAATCTATACAGGTGAAAAACGTGGCCTTTTAGCAGAAGGTGGCGCACGAGTCGATGGAAAAGAACTGGTCGATTTGCTTATCCACGCGACTCAAACTAATGGAGCGACCTTCATTTCAGAAAAAGCGAACTTAACTCAAACGGAAGATGGTCAGTGGACTGTTCAATCGGCCTCATTCCAAGCTGAATTTGACCAGGTGATTTTAGCAACTGCAGCCTGGCTTCCTGAACTGTTAGAGCCGTTTAACTTGGCTATCGATATCCGCCCTCAAAAAGGACAGCTTGTCGAACTACAAACGGACTGGGAAACAGATCAGTGGCCAGTCATCATGCCAGCTGGTGAAAAAGATATTATCCCATTCCTAGACGGAAAAATTTTAATCGGTGCTACCCACGAAGATGACGCTGGTTATGATTTAAACCTTGAAGAGCACACCCTTCGTGAAATGTTGGAGAATGCAAAAGAAGCTTTCTCAACCTTCTTTGATGCAGATACCATTGTCACAGGGCGTGTTGGGACACGCGCTTATACTTCGGATTTTGCACCATTTTTTGGTGAAATACCGACATTGAAAAATGTCTTTACGGCAAGTGGCTTAGGTTCCACTGGATTAACTGCTGGCCCAATAGTTGGTTATGTATTAGCACAAATGGTTTCTAACCAAGAGCCTGCTCTTAATCCTAATCAATATCCCATTGAACAATATATTAAGGTTAAAAATTAAAAAAATTAGGTCAAACTCGTCTGCGCCTTTGATGGCCAGCGAGTTTTTTGCTCTTATTTCACAAACTTTATGAGTATTTTATGAAGGTAAAACCATAATAGATTAGAGTCTTTTCATGCTATACATAGCCTCCCGCTCATTTGTCTAGACAAGTTTTAAAATAACTTTAAAAACGCTATCATACCGAATTTGTATGTGCTATAATGCAACCATATTAACCGGAAAGGCAGTAGACAAATGCTAAATCAAATTAACTCGATTCTACAACATGTAGATAACTTAGAATCACAAGCTTATTTAGGTTCTGACCTAGGTATGACTTACCAAGATGGCACTTATACGTTTAAAGTTTGGTCACCATCTGCAGAAACTGTTACTTTAAATTTATACCGTACAGGAGACGTAAACGAACCGTCTCTTATTGAAAAATACGACTTGACGCTAGAAAATAATGTGTGGGTTGGACGTTTAAACGACGATTTAGATGGACTATTCTATACATATGAATTCAATCATCAGGGTGAAATAAAAGAAGCCGCAGATTTATATGCAAAAGCTGTTGGCATAAATGGTGATCGTACAGCGATTATTCATTTAGAAGACACCAATCCTGAAGGTTGGGAAAACGATTCACCTATGATGCAAAAAAATATTACGGATGCTATGATTTGGGAATTGCACGTTGAAGATTTCACCGCAGACCCTAACTCAGGTGTTTCACCAGAAAACCAAGGTAAATACTTAGGTTTCACAGAAGAAAATACGACGCTTAGAAATGAAGGAAACTTCCCTACAGGGTTAAATTATTTAACACAGCTGGGAGTCAACTACGTTCATTTATTACCGATTTATGATTTTGAGAACGATGAACTGGATGAGTCATACTACAACTGGGGATATGACCCGAAGAACTACATGGCTCCAGAAGGAAAATACTCTTCTGACCCAAGCAATCCAAAAGCACGTATTAAAGAATTAAAACAGCTGATTCAGTCTTTACATAAGAACCACATCGGCGTTGTTATGGACGTTGTATACAACCATACATACCATACTGAAATTTCTTGGTTCCAACATACTGTTCCGTATTACTATTACCGTTTTGACGACAATGGGAATTTCTCAAACGGATCTGGTGTAGGGAACGAAACAGCCAGCGAGCGTAAAATGATGCGTAAATATATGATTGATTCTTTAATTTATTGGGCTGAAGAATATCATATTGATGGCTTCCGTTTTGACTTAATGGGTGTTCATGATTCTGAAACAATGAATGCAATTCGTAACGCTTTAGACGAACGCGGTTTAGAAGATGTTATTCTTTACGGAGAGCCTTGGTCAGGTGGCGAGTTAGCACTAAAACATCCGCACACACCAGCCGACCGTAACCATGTTCATGATTATTCAGAACGAATTGCCCTATTCAACGCGGAATTCCGTGATGCGATTAAGGGTCATGTCTTTTTAGATTACGATGCTGCATTTTTACAAGGTGCAAACAATGATCATTCAAGTAGTTTCAAAAACATTGATTTGATTGCGTCAATTATGGCGAATACACAAGGTGATGCCGGAGAATATCATATCCCAGAATACAAGAGCTGGGCGCGTGTGCCAACTGAAGTAATTAACTATAGTTCAGCACATGATAACTTTACCTTGTATGATAAATTAGTTTTATCATCCGGAAGCGAAGTGAATTACGAACGCCAAGAGCATTTAATTGCGATGAACCGAATCAATGCAGCCTTACTATTCACTTCTCAAGGTGGTGTATTTGTTCATGCTGGAGAAGAATTTGCTCGTACAAAATATGGTGATGAGAATTCGTACAACGCACCTATAGCAGTCAACAAATTAGACTGGTCTCGTGCAGAAGAAAACGAAGACTTAGTGAATTACTACCGTGGCATGATGGCGATTCGCCAAGAATATGCACCGCTACGAGATGCTACAACTCGTACAGCAGAGATGATGTATTTCAGACATATGCCTGAGAACGTCTTACTTTACACGATTCCGAATATGTACGAAGGCATTTCAAAATGGAAAAACATGGTGGTAGCCGTGAACGCCGGACATCATCCAATCACAATTGACTTACCAAAAGATGAGAATGGTAATCCACAAACTTGGACGATGCTAGCCAATCATTTAAAAGCAACAGTGGATGGTATTGAAGAATATAGTGACGCTGAAATTACATTACAACCACGAGATGTATTTGTATTTGCTTTAGAAAGATAAGCTCAACTACTAAGGAAGATTCGTCGTTCACTTTAATCCTTACGATTAGGGTGGACGACTTTTACATAATGATTTTTATTGGGGGGAATCACATTGACGACAAATAAATACTATGATATTTACTTGCAGCTAAAACGTAAAATTATGCAGGGACGTTATAAAGAAGGCGATCTTTTGCCAAGTGAAAATGCCCTCTCTAAAGAATATACCGTGTCCCGCGAAACGATTCGCAAATCACTAGACTACTTAAGTCAAGATGGGTTAATTCAAAAGAAACAAGGACTAGGTTCGATTGTTCTCAATCCGACATTAGTTAGTTTTCCTATTTCAGGTTTAACATCATTTAAGGAATTATCAGACACACAAGGTATGAATGCAGAGACCATTTTACTTAGAAACGAACGAATTAAAGTTGATCAGCCATTGCATAAGAAGCTAAATGTGCCCGTTGGAACGGAAGTCATTGCTATTGAGCGCGTGCGCAAAATTGATGACCAGCGCGTTATTTTAGATTACGATTATCTAAATCCTGAAATTACAGGTGACATTCCTGATGAACGCTTGGAAGAATCGCTATACGATTATTTAGAAGCGGAATTGAAATTACCGATATCTTTTGCAAGCAAAGAAATTTTGGTTGAAAGTGTTTCGGATAAAGACCGCGACAGTCTTGATTTACGCGATGAAGATAACCATTTAGTCGTAATTAACAGTCATGTCTATTTAGAAGATGCTCGTTATTTTCAATATTCTGAATCGCGTCACCGTGTAGACCGATTCCGATTTGTCGATTTTTCAAGACGACAACATAGTTTAGAAGAATATACTTTTTAACCGCTCAATCAGCCCATTTCACAAAAAGTGAGGGCTGATTTTTCTTTTTCTAATTAATTGACAGCACCGAATATTGCTGTATATTTAGGTTAAATAGAATGTTAGGATGTGATACCGATGAAGAAAACAACTGTTTTTCGATGGGGCTTTCTCTATGGGTTATTAATAATTGTTTTGATGGCTTGTGGCAGTACGGATCGATATTCTGGGAATGATATGGCGACGGAAGATATGGACGTGACGAATGACATGGATGCAGGTGTTGCTGAACAAGTCGCCGAAGAACAAGGTTTGGATCTTGGTGAGAAAATTATTGAGACGGCATCGGTCAGCTACGAAGCGATGGATTTTGACGAGACGCTCGCATTTGTTCAAGGTGAAATCGAAGCATTCCAAGCTCAGATTGAATTTTCAAGTCGCTGGCAATCCACTTCTTCTTATGGCTTTATCGGTGAACGCATTTCAATGAACGTCCGCGTGCCTCAAGATCAGCTCCATGCTTTTGTCGATACGCTAAACGCTTATGATGATTTGGTGATTCAACACCAAGATTTCCAGAGAGCGGATGTGACAAGAGAATATCGTGATAATGCCACACGAATTGAGATTTTAAAAGAGGAAGAAACCATTCTTCGTGAAATGCTTCAGGAACAAGGTAGCCTTGAAGAAATATTACAGATTCGGACACGTTTGTCTGAGCTTGTCACGGAGAGAGAAATATATGAAAATCAAAACCGTGCATACGATGAACAAATTGCTTATTCAACGTTGCACTTAGAGATTCAAGAAACGGATCGCGCGAACTCCCGTGACACACGTGGATTCTGGGACCGCATTACCAATGCGATTGTAGACTCATTCTATCGCTTTATCGCAGTCGGTCAAAACCTTGTCATTACAATCATTTACCTGATTCCATACTTGCTAATTCTGGCCGTTATTGGCGGGATTGCTTTCTATATTATTCGCAAACGTAAGGGTAAAAAAACTAAACTATAGTAGAAAGTTAAAGGAGCTGATATCAGCTCCTTTTTT
>CAZTXI010000014.1:13404-14642 GCA_964617265.1 uncultured Carnobacteriaceae bacterium
AAAACACACTAAACCTATTTCAAGGCTTAGTGTGTTTTTTAGTTAATCGAATTAAATAGATTGGTTCGTAAACGTAATGGCTTCGTATGGTTCAAGTTTCAGTGTTTGACTGAATGCTTTCTCACCATAGTTTCCTAATAAGTAGCTCCAATTGTCGCCTTCAACTTCGCTTGAAACATCCATCTCTAAAGGCTCTCCATAGAAATTCGTAAAGGTTATCCACTCTTCGCCATTTAATTGACGGCGGTGAGCCCAAAGTTGTTCATGGTCTAAAAACATCGACGCGTATGAACCGTCACGCATAATAGCATGTTCTTTACGCAGTTGAATCAGTTTTTGGTAGTATGGGAATATTTCACCCGACTCTAATTCTTTCTCAACATTGATTTCACTATAGTTATCAGCAACCTGTAACCAAGGCGTTCCCGTAGTAAATCCAGCATGTTCTTCAGCATTCCACTGCATTGGCGTACGGCCATTGTCTCGAGATTTCTCTGCAATGATTTGTAACGCTTCTTCTGGTGTTTTACCTTTTGCTGTTAATTCATGATAAGCATTGTGGCTCTCAATGTCACGGTACTGATCAAGTCTTGTGAAATGAGGGTCCGTCATACCAATTTCTTCACCCATGTAAACATAAGGTGTTCCTTGCATAAAGTGTAAAATATGCGCTTGACTAGTCGCTGTCTTTTCACGATATTTTTCATCATCACCAAAACGAGTTATCGTTCGAGGCTGGTCATGGTTGTTCCAAAATAGTGCATTCCAACCACCATTTTCACCTAAACCAACTTGCCAGTCATGCATAATTTTTTTCAACTCTAGAAAATCGAATGGTGCACTTGCCCATTTTTCTTTATTTGGATAATCCACTTTTAGATGATGGAAACTAAAGACCATTGTTAATTCGTCATTATCTGGGTGCGTATAACCAATTGAACTCTCAATTGATGTGGAGCTCATTTCACCAACAGTAATAATTTCAGGGTCTTTACCAAATGTTTGACGATTCAAGTCATGTAAATACTCATGCACAATCGGACGATCAGTATACAACGATTTTTCTTGGTCAATATCCCCCGTTGAATTAATTAATTCTGCGTCTTTTCCAATAACGTTGATAACATCAAATCGGAATCCTTTTACCCCTTTGTCCATCCAAAACTGAACAACTTCCGCTGCTTCTTCACGAACAGCAGGGTTACGCCAGTTCAAATCAGCTTGTGTCGGGTCATATA
>CAZTXI010000014.1:14742-16343 GCA_964617265.1 uncultured Carnobacteriaceae bacterium
ACCATATCGATTCCTAATTTTTTTAGATAAGGTAACTTTTCCGTTACACCTTTTATGTCACCCAATCCATTGCCATCTGTATCATTAAAAGATTTCGTGTAAGCTTGATAAATGACTTTATCTTTAAAACTCAATATTCATTCTCCTCTATACTCATATTTTTCTCTCTACAGTTTATGACCTAAAAATGGCTAGATGTTTCCATCCAGCCACCCTCAGTTTAATTACGAATTGTTTAGTTATCGCCTAACATTGGAATGTCAGCGTCAATTGCCTCTGTATTCTTTTGTACGAAAATACCACGTTTTTCAAATACCATTGTTAAGACAAATGGTACCACAATTGCAATCGCCATTGAAATAAAGAATGGGATCCAGTATTGCGTTTGAATACTTAAAAATCCTGGTAATCCACCAACACCGATTGAGTTTGCGGTTACACCTGATGCGACCGAAACTAATCCAGCTAGCCCCGAACCAATCATACCTGCGATGAATGGATAAATGTATTTCACGTTAATACCAAACATTGCTGGCTCAGTAACACCTAGATAAGCTGAAATCATTGAAGGGAATGAAACTTGTTCTTCTTTTTTATTTCCACGGTGCATCCACCAGATTGATAGTACTGCTGAACCTTGAGCGATGTTTGATAATGCAATCATCGGCCATAAGATTGTACCATCATAGTCAGCGATTAACTGTAAGTCAATCGCATTTGTCATATGATGTAACCCGGTAATAACAAGTGGTGAGTACAGTGCTCCGAATACCGCACCAAATAACCAGTTAAAGCTACTTGTTAATCCTGCCATTACAACATCTGAAATCCAAGCACCTACTGTCCAACCAATTGGACCTAGAATTGTGTGAGCTATTAAAACTGTTGGTACTAATGCAAATAGTGGTACAAAAATCATTGAGATTGCTTCCGGAATAACTTTACGCAAGCCCTTCTCTAGATAAGCTAACACTAATGCTGCTAAAATTGCTGGAATAACTTGGGCTTGATAACCAATCATATCAATTGTGAAGAAACCAAAGTCCCAGAAAGGAATCTCCCCGGCGGCGGCTGTCTCTGCTACTCCATACGCGTTTAATAATTGCGGTGAAACTAAAGTCAGACCTAATACAATACCTAAAATTTGTGTTGTTCCTAATTTACGAGTAACCGACCATGTAATACCAACCGGCAAGAAGTGGAAAATCGCTTCTGCAATTAACCATAAGAAATGGTTCACTCCAGACCAGAATTGACTGACATCTACAATTGTATTAAAAATTGGATCTCCAGCATTCGTTACAGCTGGTACACCATCAACGATCGCTTGTCCCAAAGCTTCAATTTGAATACCTTCTAAAATATTACGGAATCCTAAAATAAGACCACCAACAACAATAGCTGGAATTAACGGACTAAAAATTTCTGCCATAACGGAAGCTGCTCGTTGGAACCAGTTTTGGTTGGACTTTGCTGCCTCTTTTGCTTGATCCTTCGATACACCTTCAACACCTGAGATTTGCGAGAACTCATTGTAGAAGTCACCAACTTGATTACCAATAATTACCTGGAATTGTCCTGATTGAGTAAATGTTCCTTTT
>CAZTXI010000015.1:0-1569 GCA_964617265.1 uncultured Carnobacteriaceae bacterium
AGGAGGAGTAACATGAAAAAACAAATGAATTTTTTTATATTATTCGCTTTGGCAATTGGATTAGTCGCTTGTACAACAGACGATACCCCAACACCTAATCCTGAAACACCGGATACGGAAGAAGAAGTGGGAGAGCCAGAACCAAATACTCCAGAAGAAACAGATCCCGTGACTTTTGATGATGAAATCGAAGACACGATTGAAATTGAAGGAATGGAAGAGCCGATGGTATTAAAATTATACGACCATCCGGATGCGCCATTTTTAACGTATTATCCAGAAGACTTACTTGTCGAGGAAATGAGTAGTGGCGAAGGAGACGCGTATACATTTTATACAAATTATGAAGGTACGAAGAATGAAGAAGTCTATTTAGAAATCTACTTTTTTGCAGACCATGTGACAGAAGAACCTAGTCTAGAAGACACAGATTCTACGTTTGCGCAAAGACTAGAAGGCATGGAAGAAGTTGACTCAGCCACTAAATGGCATGAGTGGTCTATAAAAGAATTTCAGACAGCGGATGCATCAGATCATGCATTACTCGGTGAACATGAAGGTCAATATTTTATGATGATTGTCCAATCTGAACCACTTTATTCAGAAGGATTTATCCCAAGAGTAGATAAAATTATTCAGCACTTTTATTGGAAGGATACGAATCAATATTTAGTGGATGAGTCGTAATGTATTAATTCATAAACAAGCATTTCAAGAGAACAATTGAAGTGCTTGTTTTTTGTGAAAATAGTAAAAATATAGGCACCTGTACATGAATTCTGTTATACTATAGTTAACTAAATGAACGAATTCACATGAACAGGAGTGGAGAAATGCAAGTTAATGATATTATGCAGATTTTACAAAATGATATGCGTGTTGCGGTTGTTTCAACAGTCGATGAAGATGGACAACCACATGCTCGCCATATCAATATGGGTGTTGCCAATGAAAATGGCGTATTCTTTATGACTAATCCAAAAACGGATTTCTATAAGCAATTAAAAGCCAATCCGAAAGTGGCTATAACAGGCTTTAAGGAAGAAGGCTATTTAGTTCAAGTTATTCGAATCACCGGTAAAGTACGTGATTTGGGTAAAGAAGGATTGGAAGAAGTTTTAAAAGATAATCCTTATGTTGAACAAGTTTATCCAGATGAATCTGACCGTCAGAATGTGCAAGTTTTCCATTTATATGAAGGTGACGGATTTTACCATAGTCTAAGTCAAGGGCATAAGTATGTCTTTGAGATTGGAAAATAATCGAATGATTAAAACACCATCCATTTGCGGGTGGTGTTTTCTTTTAAAAAGTCACAAAAATTTTACATTTGTTTCATGCTTAATCCTAAACATCTTTTTCCAAGAGTGCTAATATAAAAGTGGAAGAATAGGTAAATTGAATGAAACTGAGGAGAATATAGATGAGCATTGCGATAGTAACCGACACAGCCTGTAATATCACGCCCGAAATGGCAGAGGAAATGGGGATTTATTTATTACCCATCGAAATTACGATTGACGGCGAAAATTATAAAGATGGCTACGAATTAACAACCGAGAAATTTTA
>CAZTXI010000015.1:1669-5856 GCA_964617265.1 uncultured Carnobacteriaceae bacterium
ATTATGACACAATTAGATATTCTAAGAGATCAATCGGTAGCTTTTGCATCCGTTCATACTTTAGACTATTTGGTAGAGAGTGGTCGTGTACCAGCCGTCGTTGGAACGGTAGCTAAGTTTGCGAAAATCAAACCAATTTTAACGATTAAAGCAGAAGAAGGTAAAGGTATAGCCGTTTCGGATAAAATTCGTACAACGAAACGAGCGAATAAGAAATTAGTCGAACTTGCAAAAGACTATACCGATCAATTGGATTATCCATTTCACTTAGATATTGCGCATGGTAATGTTCCTGAAATGGCTGCGGAATTAAAAGAAACCTTAACAGAAATTTACCCAGACCATGATATTCAGACACATATTCTAACAAGTGTCATTGGAGCACATTCGGGACCCGATATTGTAGGCATTTTTATCGCACCTGATTCACAAAACTATTTATGAAACAGTAAAGTGAGGTGGAGAGCATGAATGATGTACTTGATTATATTTATTGGCGTGGTGATTTAACGTTCGAACAAGATCCTTTAAATGAGATCGATGCACTTATATTTTCTAAATTTTCTTATATTGATTTTAATGTATTAGACGAAGAACGTTTATTGTCAGGTCAATTAACTATTCAAGAGGCGGCCAATTTATGGGACAAAGCAGATCAGACGGCCTTTATGCCGTCGGGTTATTTATTACATGAACAAGCTTACGAGGCATTAACGCTGGCCGGAAATTCCACTCGTTTCAAAGATGTCCTGATTGCTAAAGATATCAAGCGCTTGTCAGTTGAAGACGAGTCGCAATTTGGCGTAACCGCATTTCACCATAATGACTTTCCACTTTTTATTGCTTTTGAAGGAACGGATTTAAAGAGTATTGCCTGGAAAGAAGACTTACAAATGAGTTATTTACCACAAGTTCCCTCACAAAAGATAGCCGCTGAGTTTTTAGAAGAACATTTCAAAGAGTATCCATACCCTGTAGCGATTGGTGGTCATTCAAAAGGAGGGAATCTAGCTGTATATAGCGCAGTTTTTTTACCAGAAGATTTCCAACAATTTGTACAGCAAATCTATAGTTTTGACAGCCCTGGATTTCAACAAAGTATTTTATTAAATGAAACTTATCAAGTAATAGAACAGAAGATTCAATCATTTATACCACAAGATTGTATTATTGGCTTGTTGTTGCATAAATTAGAAGAACAGACGGTTGTTTACAGTCATGCCGCGGACTCGCGACAGCATGATGTATTCACATGGGAAATAAAAGGTAACCAATTTGTGACGACCGAGCTCACAGGAAGTGCTCTACAGATTCAACAGTTAGTGAATGATTTGCTAGATGAGTTGAGTTTGGATGATTTAGAGCATTTCTCAGAAGCTTTATTTTCGATTATAGGTGATGGGGAAGAAGACTACATTATTGGCGATCGACAGTTTCGTTTAGAAAAAATTCCACGGATGATTATTGAGTTTACGAATCTAAGTTCAGAATCTAGACATATATTATTAAAAATTCTACGTATTTTTTATCGAAAACGATTAGAAATACTATAAAGAGAGGGATTAAGATGGAGCGAAAAATCACGGTTAAAGGAACAGGTTATGCGAGTGTGAAACCTGATTTAATGGTCTTAACAATTGATGTTCGGTCGATAGATTTTGATTATGAAATAGCTATGAAAAAAGCGTCAGACGCAAGTCACCAATTAGTGGATGCAGTGACGGCAGTTGAATTTGCTAAAGATGATTTAAAAACGACTGATTTTAGGATTAACACAGATTACAAATCGCAAAAAACAAATGATGGTACCTATAAATCTATTTTTAATGGTTATGTTTGTCGTCAAGATTTCCGGTTAGAATTCGAACTTGATTTTACAAGACTGTCTCAAGTGCTCACTGCCATTTCAAAATTATCCTTTCAACCAGAATTAGAGATTGAGTTCACTGTGAAGGATACAAATAGTGTGAGTGAAACGCTCTTAAGAAGTGCGACCATCAATGCACGTGAAAAAGCGGAAATATTAGCGGATGCCTCAGGTGTTAAACTAGGTGACCTTCTTGATATTCATTACAATTGGGGACGAATTGATTTGTATTCCACTACCAACTACCAGACTCGCGAATCACCTCAAATGCTATCTGAATCCATTAATCCACATATTATTCCGGAAGATATCAGCGTACAAGATACGGTGACATTTGTCTGGGCGATTCAATAAATCAATTACAAGACACCTGTAACTGGGGTGTCTTTTTTATTGGTTTCAGATGAAATCAATGCGTAAAAATAAGGTTATGGTGTATAATTTAGATGAAATAAGGATAGTGATTTAAAAATTGGACAGAAGAGAGGAGTGAAGAAGATGAAATGGACCAATGCAATAAAGGGAACATTTAAGGGAATGGGGCAATCCATTAGCCGTTTTCCATTAACGAGTCTATTTCTAGTCGCTATTGCTGGGCTGAACGCGATGACAATCGAGCAAACAGATTCTGACTTTACGCGACTAATCTTTACTTTTGTAATAGGTGCGATGTTAGGTGTCGTTGGACAGATGCTGTATGAACGATTTGGTAAGAATGAAACTCTACGTTACGGTCTATTTGGTGGCGCGGCCATTTTAACATTGCTATATTATTTTATTATTGGACCACAACATGACTTCAATATGGTTTTATCCATTAAAACTTTTGTGGCCATGTTTGCGCTAGGAATCGCCTTTATTTGGATTCCGACAATTAAAAATGAACAGGTTCCGTTCCATCGCAGTTTTTTAGCAATTTTAAAAGCATTCTTTACAACGTTTCTCTTTACGCTTGTTTTAGCAGGTGGGATTTCTGCAATTTTTAGTGCAACGGATTATTTGCTCTTTGATATGGATTATGACATCTTATCGCACTTGATGAATATCGTTGTTTCTCTATTCGCACCAATTTATTTCTTATCCTTAACGCCTATTTATCCGGGTACGTTAACGTACACAGCTCTTCAAGATGAAAAAAGCATAGACGCATTTAGTGTTCCGCGCTTTCTAGAGGTACTCATTTCATATATTGTTATTCCTTTAGTCGCTATTTATACTCTTATCTTGATTGTTTATGTAGGTATTAATTTTACGGGGGACTTTTGGACGGATAACTTACTTGAGCCATTACTAGTCTCATATGCCATCATTGTTATTGTGGTATTAATTCTAAGTTATAATATTGAAAATCGTTTGGCGATTCAGTTTAGACAGATTTTTCCAAAAGTATTACTACCAATTGTAATTTTCCAAACCATCGCTTCCATTCTAAAGATTGGTGAAATGGGCATTACACATGGACGTTACTATGTCATTCTGTTTGGACTATTTGCGACCATTACTGGAGTGATATTTGGTTTCTTCAAAGAAAAACACCATGGCTATATTGCGCTAGTACTCCTAATACTCTCAACAATCTCAATTGTTCCACCTGTGGATGCTTTTACAATTAGTCGACGCAGTCAGGTCAATTTTTTAGAAGAAGTATTGGCCGATAACGATATGTTAGAAGATAATCAAGTAACAGCAAATAACGACATTCCAGTAGAGGATAAAATGGCCATCACAAAAGCTGTAGACTATCTACTCGAAATGGATTATCAAAAAGATGTTTCGTTTTTACCAGATGAAATGAATCGATACAACGATTTTGAACGGGTATTTGGTTTCAGTCAAACTTACTCGAATACAGATCCCGTAGGTGGCATGTATCAGTATGTTTATCTTGATGAAGCGTCAAACTATGTAGTAGAGATTTCAGAATATGACATCATGACGAACTTGTATCTAATTTCCACTCAAACAACAGAACCAATTTCATTTGAAGTAGACGGTGAAACCTTTACCCTTGAAATTGAAATGAATAATGATTACCCAGAACTGATTATTCTCAATAGTGAAGACGTAGAATATATATCCTACTCAACCCAAGAAATCTTTGAACAAGTCTTCGGTGAAGACTTATCAACAAGTAATCCTTCACAAAATTTATCTGTAGAAGAAGCACAATTTCAAACAGAAAACGATCAAGTCCAGCTCAACCTACTTGTACAAACACTTGAACGAACAAATAATTATAACAGTATTCAGTTCAGTTTATATATTGCGATAAAATAACGATATGAAGTGGTATCCGTGTAGAAGCGGCTGCCACTTTTTT
>CAZTXI010000015.1:5956-15117 GCA_964617265.1 uncultured Carnobacteriaceae bacterium
AAGTCTAATTCTATGCCAAAAAGTTTAAAATTGGCACAAATTGTTCAATCCGGGAACCTTTCTTTAACATGGGTCGCAGAATTCGAATAGCGGACAAAACTCAACACTTTTGTCCAGTTTCTCAAATTAAACTGAGTCCCATTCAGTAAAGTAAATCCACTAAAAATAAGAATCTTTTTAAAATATAAACAAATAAGTTAAAATGTTAATACGATGAACAGTACAAGGGAGAATTATAGGATGAAAATAGGAATAGTAGCAGATACTTCAAGTAATTTTACACCTGAATTGGCAGAAACATTGGGCATTCATATTGTACCGATGCAGATTATGATTGATGAAATTACTTATCAAGATGCGATTGATTTAACCATAGAAGAATTTTATGAAAAAATGGAAAAGTCAGAACAATTACCGAAAACATCTCAACCAGCTATAGGTGAATTTATTAAATTATATGAAGAGATAGAGGATCAATACGATAAAATTATTAGTATCCATCCTGCAAAGTCTCTTTCTGGAACATTGGAAACAGCCATGATGGCTGCAAATCAAGTTAATCCAGATAAAATTACTGTATTTGATTCAGAATTAGTATCGATTTTAACAGGTTATTTAGTAATAGAAGCCAATCGATTAGTCGAACTCGGTAAGTCATTTGAGGTCATTATGAACCGTTTAATTGAAATGAAAAACCGTACGGTGGCATTTGTCATGGTCGAAAACTTTGATAACTTAGTGAAAAGTGGACGGTTATCTCGTATCGCTGGAAGAGTTTCAAAATTAGCTCAAATTAAACCAATTTTAAAAATATCGGCAGCTGGAATCGAATTAGAACGCATTGTTCGTACCTCGAAGCGAGCACTTAAAAAAGTAGAAACCATCGCATTTGATTATATAGATCAGTTAAACTACCCAGCTAATATCGATGTTGCCCACGGTAATGTCCTAGCAGAAGCTGAAGAAGCAATGGCGCAATTAATCAAAAAATACCCGGATAAAGACAGCAAAATTAACCGACTGGCATCAGTTATAGGTGTACACACAGGACCTGGCATTTTGGGGTACACCATTACACCAAGCTATACAGATTCGTAATCAGCATTTTACAAATAATTCTTAACTCTAGTTTTTAATAGTAGAACTAGAGTTTTTTTGCTATTTAAGTTAGATGAATTTAGATGAAAAGGTCTTCATGATACAATAAAAATGAAAAAAATTGACTAAAAGGAGAACGATAAAATGGTAAGAGTAGCAGTTTTATTAGCACCAGGATTTGAAGAGATGGAAGCACTCGCACCAGTTGACTTACTCAGACGCGCGAATATTGAAGTCGATTTAGTTGGGTTGGAACAAGAGGTCACAGGATCACATGGCATCACAGTTCGAGCAGATAAGGTTATTGACGACTCCTTAAACCATTATGAAATGATTGTGATTCCCGGCGGACAACCTGGAGCCAATAATCTAAAAAATAATAAACAAGTTATTGAATCTTTGAAAATTGCATATGCAAAAGGAAATAAAGTGGCCGCTATTTGTGCAGGGCCGATTGTATTAGATGAAGCCGAATTATTATCCGATAAAAAATATATTAGTTTTCCAGGAACGGAAACGTCCATTCACAGTGGAGAGCGAATAGCGGATGCGATTGTTGTTCGAGATGGAAACGTCTTGACCGCACGCGGAGCCGGAGTGGCTTATGAATTTGGTCTGGCTTTAATTGATATTTTAGGTGGAGATGCAGCTGAAATTAGTGAAAGCATTCAATACACTAAATTAATTGAAGAATGGCAAAAAACCTCCCCTAGTGAATAGAGAAGGTTTAATAAATAGATTAATGTACAGGGATGAATAATTTAACGTAGCGTTTTTGATCTCGATTCGAAACATAACCTAATTTTTCATAAAAAGCATGTGCTTTCTCACGATTGTTACCGGAATTAATGCGGATTCCATTCATACCTAATACCATGGCTTCTTGTTCAACCACGTGTAACAATTGTTTACCAATACCTTTACCTTGGTGTGTTTCATCAATAGCCAAAGCGATAACGTTAAATAAAACATTGGGACTGTATAACATTTCATACAATTGAGCGTGGATATAGCCAATCAATTGGCCATTTTCTTCAAAACCAAATAAAACATGTTGATCAGGTTGTTTTAAAATACGAGATAAAGTTGAGACAGTCGCCTCTAAATCGGCGCTTCCCATTTCAGTAATAGTATTTAAATAATGAACTGACGCAGCGTCTTCTATCGTTAAGTGACGAATCATAGATTCAATCCTTTCTTTCGAAAAAATATGTAATAAAATCATGCTTCATAAAAATAGCACGGTCTTCTAGAAAAATCTATACCCTATTTGTAAATATTTTTAAAAAATCGAAAATATTTTCTTTGTGAAATTAAAACCCAAACAGTATACCTATAGCGTTTAAAATTTCACAAACTTTTTATATTCTGCCAACCTTGTAAAATCAACCATTATCATGAAAAAAACCTTTGAATTCTAGTGGTTAAGTCGATATAATGACAGATGGTGAAAAGAGTCTCAAAAAGAAAGACAGGTTATCGATGTGACAAAAACGCAAAAATCTGTATATATAGCATTATTAGCTGCACAAGCAACCGTAATTGCCATGTTAGAAAGACTCATTCCAAATCTATTTGCTTTTGCACCGGGTGCAAAACTTGGGTTGTCGAATATGATTACATTAGTGGCCATTTTCACACTATCGTCAAAAGATAGTTTCAAAGTGGTAACGATGCGATTATTCCTCTCGACTTTATTAGGGGGAACACTCTCAACCTTCCTCTATAGTTTTGCCGGATCATACCTCAGCTTCTTTGGAATGTTAGCTGTTAGAAAGCTAGGTCCCAAACGAGTAAGCTTTATTGGTATTAGTGCAACTGGTGGAATTTTGTTTAATGTTGGTCAATTATTGGTCGCAAGTTTTATCGCGCAAGCGATGAGTGTCATGCTTTATTTACCAATATTATCTTTTGCAGGAATTATCGCAGGAGTAGCTGTTGGTTTAGCAGGTAACTTCATGATGCAAAATATTGCTACCATTAAAAAAATGCAAAGTGAAGAAGCGAAAATAGATCGTTTATCACAGGCATGGTATGAAATGACACTTGAGCAGTAATTAAACTGGAATGACATTAGGATATTTGCTTGAAATATTGAATCATCCTTGTTCATATATGCACAGAAATGTATAATGATACGTAAATAAAGTATTAATCAATATGAATAAGTAAATTTATAGATTAACTTGTCCAATAATTTTAGGTTAATTGTATTTATCTTAAAATAGATAATGACATTTAAAGAGAAAAGGAGAAATAAAATGAAAAATAAACAGTTTTGGGCCGATTGGTTATTCCCAATCATCTCGTTAGTTATGTTCGCTTCGTTATTAGCATCAATGTTAATGACAATGGACTCAATTAGAGTAGGGTCGCTATTATCTTATTCATCAGGATTATTAGCTTACACAAGTATGTTGACCGTTACTTTTATCGGATCACGTCCACGTTTTATTGAAAAACACTTTGGTATGCCGCATATGTTTGAAGTTCACGGGGTTATGTCAATTATGTTGACAATATTAGTTTTAATCCACGTTATTATTCAATGGAACGGAATCCAATGGGTAACAGATATGTCAATCGTATCTCAAACAGGTTGGGTTGCTGTTATTGCATTATTAGTTGTTATGTTTTCGGGTATTTTCTCACTATCAGGAATGTTCGTAAACACAAATCCTACATTACGTAAATTTAAAGAGAAACAACATCGTGAAGTAAACTTATGGTTACACCGTTTAGCAATTGTTTCAGATATTTTTGTATTCTTCCACTTATTCAATTTACCATTCTTACGTGGAAATATGGTTTTCATGGTATTATTATCAGCTTACACAATTTATGTATTAGGTTACTACGCAGTTTGGAAAATCAGAGTTCAAACATTACCAAAATACAATCTTGCAAAAATTTACAAAGGAACACCTTCATTATATGTACTAGAATTCGAACCGCTTGAAGGTAACATTCCTCAATATAACCCAGGTGAGTACTACTGGATTCATTTTAAAGATGCTCAAGGTATTACAAAAGAAGGTCACCCATTCTCAACATCGAGTGCGATAACTGATCGCTTCAACAATTCAATCGAGTTCATGATTAAAGAAGCTGGAGACTGGACGAAAGCATTAAAAAATGTCAAAGAAGGCGACACAGCAACATTAGAAGGACCATATGGCGATATGTTCCCACCACACATCCAAGAATTAGATGAAAGTGTACCATTCACTTTACTAGCTGGTGGTATCGGTTTAACACCAATGCTAAGTATTGCTCGTCACGAACACCAAATCGGTTCTCAACGTGAAATTCACTTAGTATGGGGATTATCATTCGAAGAAGATATGTTTATGTTAGAAGAACTAGAAGAAATAAGTAAAGCAAACCCTAACTTCCATGTTCACATTATTTTCTCTAACGAAGAAGTTGAAGGATATGACTTTGGATTCATTACTAACGAATACTTAGAGCAAAAAGGTGCAGGTAACTACGCAGAAGGACACTTCTTCGTATGTGGACCAGAACCAATGATTAACGCATCTAAACGTATTTTAGATAACGGTAACGTGACTCATGATCAAAGACATATTGACGACTTTGGATTCTAAACGATTCTAATATAGAAGGGATGTAAGCTTAAAATGGGAAGAAAAACAAAATTTACGATTCAATTATTAGTAGCTGGTTTCTTCGTTATGATGGCAACGACATTTTTAATGACTGAAAACTACTCATTATCATCAGGTAATGCAGATGTTGCAGACCTAACAAGTGTTGAAGACGGAGTATATACAGGTACAGCAGATGGTTATAATGGACCAATTAACGTAGAAGTTACAGTTGAAGATGGCTCAATTACTGACGTAAAAGTATTAAGTCATAACGATTCACCAGGTATTTCAGATCCAGCAATTGAACAAATTCCAGCAGCAATGGTTGAAGGAAACACAACAGAAGTGGAAGTTGTTTCAGGAGCTTCATTTACATCAAATGGTATAATGGCAGCCGTAAATAATGCTTTAAGTGGTGAGCCAGGAGAAGCTTCAGAAGCTCCAGCAGATGAAGCTGAGGAAGAAGAAGTTGTGATTGAACCATCAGATAACGTATTTACAGATGGCACTTACGAAGCAACAGTAGATGGACACAATGGTCCATTATCAGTAGAAGTTGTCGTTGAAGGTGGCGTTATTACGAGTGTAACAGTTTTAGAGCATAGTGAAACAGAAGGTCTTGCAGACCCAGCTTTAGAAAATGTAACAGCTAATATTGTAAAACGTAACGGTACAGACGTAGACGTTGTATCGGGAGCGACAGTTACATCTGAAGCAATTATCGCAGCTGTAGAACAAGCTTTAGGTTTAGGAAAAGCTAATGTAACGGCAGCAGCAGTTGCAGACGGTGTTTACGAAGGTGTAGCGGATGGTGGACAAGGGCCAATCACAGTTGAAGTTACAGTCGCTGATGGAGCAATCACAGATGTCGTTATTAAAGAACATACTGAAACGCCAGAAATTACAGACGACGCAATCGCGAACATACCAGGAGCAATTGTTGAAGCAAACTCTACTGAAGTAGAGGTTGTATCAGGTGCTACGTATGCATCAAAAGGAATTATGGCGGCAGTTGACAATGCTTTACTTGCAGGCGCAACGGCATACCAAGTAACAGTAGAAGGACATAACGGTCCAATGACTGTTGTTGCTGAAGTAACAGATGGAACCATTACAAACGTAGAAGTCATTGAACACTCAGAAACAGATGGATTAGCTGATCCTGCTCTTACAGACGTAACAGCAGCAATCGTTGAAGCAAACTCAACAGACGTAGAAGTTGTATCTGGTGCAACAGTAACATCAGAAGCAATTATCGAAGCAGTCGATTTAATCTTAGCAGCAATTAACTAATTCAATTAAATAAATTTAATAGGTGATGACATGAAGAAATTATTAAAAATGATGAAATCAGGAGATATTGTATTACTACTGTTTCTAGTTGTTTTATCTTTTCTTCCGGTCATCATCTTTTCTTTTGCAAATGCGACATCAGCAACTGATTATTATACAGCAGTTGTTTCAGTAGATGGTGAAGAAGTCCATCGTTTCGAGTTAAAAGATGACGGTGAGCGAGAAGTTTATGTGTACTCTGACGATCATGGACATGAAAATCATATTATACGTGAAGGTACAATCGTTTATATGGTAGAAGCAAGCTGCGCGGATCAATTATGCGTGCGGCAAGGTGAAATAGAACGTATTGGTGAAACAATCGTGTGTTTACCTCATCGACTTTTAGTGGAAGTTAATTCAGATAACGTAGACCAACAACCAGATACTGAAATTGATGTCATTTCATAATAAAATAGACTAGGACGCATGTGAATTATATAAATTCATGTGTGTCTTTTTTATTTTCAAAAATATAAAGCAGTATACATGATTAGGACGGGACTTTTAAACAAAATAATCCATCTAATAAATGTAAACGCTTCACTAATTGGTGCTAAGAGGTCTACAATTTTCACAAATCAAAATATGTGAAAAACTGAAGAAAATACAGGCTAAAACCTTTTTTAAAATAATTTCACAAACGATTAAAAAACAACTCTAAACAATTCTGGTAACTACGATGTTTGAATAAAAAAGATTGTGAAATAATAATCTTTTTTATCGAAGGGTATTGCAAAGTTATTTGTGAAATGCTATTATATCAATGTAAATTAATTAACAATAGTTGTGAAAAATAAAACATTCAACTAAAAAAAGAGGAGATTAGCAATGAAAAAATTATTAGCAGGATTGACATTATCAACAGCATTATTATTAGCAGCATGTGGTTCAGATGCACCTGAAGAGGCAGCAGTTGAAGGTGGACTACAAGACGGTACGTATGCATTAGAAGAATTAAACTTCGGTGGGACAGGCTGGAAAGAATCATTAGAAATCGTTGTTGAAGGTGGAGAAATTACTGACGCAACTTGGACAAGTGTTAACGAAGAAGGTTTAAACAAACTTGAAGATGACAACTACCAAGAAACAATGACTAAAACAGATGGCGTAGGTCCTCAAGACTTTATCCCAGCATTAGAAGATGCTTTAGTTGACGCACAAGATCCAGCAGATGTTGAAGTAGTTTCAGGAGCAACAGGAACTTCAGAAAAATTTGTTGAGTATGCAAAACAATTAGTTGAAGCAGCTGAAGAAGGAAAAACAGATACAATCGAAGTAGATAACGCTGCTGAATAATCAAGTTGCTTATCGAAATAAAATAGTATATCCTAAAAACAGGTAGGTTTCCTACCTGTTTTATTATTTTAAAAACTGGGTTAGGAGCTATATTAAAATGAATATATTTCAAAAAAATAAAACAATTAGATTTGGAGTAATAGCCTTTATAGTATTTTTATTGGGAGGTTGTTCTACCAAAGAAGAGGAAGTAACTTTATTAGAAACACCTTATGATACAACTGAATTTCTGATGGGGACATATGTTTCACTGAGAATATATGATGAAGGCAAAGAAGATGTCTTACAATTAGCTGTGGATCGTATTTCTGAATTGGCAGACAAAGTAACGACAAACGAACCAGGTTCTGAAATGGACAAAATAAACCAAGCAGCTGGGATAGAGGCAGTAGATGTTTCAGCAGATGTGTTTCCACTCGTGAAGATGGCATCAGAATATAGTGCCGTTACAAATGGTGGATTTGATTATGCAATTGGTCCAGTAACAGATTTGTGGCGAATTGGCTTTGATGATGCTCGTGTGCCTGAACCAGCAGAAATTGAAGAAGTGTTACCTTTAGTCAATCACGAATGGATTGAAATAGATGAAGAAAATCAAACAGTATTTTTAAAAGAAACAGAAATGAAAATTGATTTAGGAGCAATTGCCAAAGGGTATATTGCGGATGAAGTTAAGAAAGTATTTTTAGATAACGGAGTTACAACTGCAATTATCGACTTAGGTGGTAACGTTGTTGTAATGGGTGATTCACCAAATCGAGAGGGAACAGGTTTTAACGTAGGTGTGCAGGATCCTTTTGATAGTCGAGGAACATATGTTGCAGCAATTAACTTACGCAATCAATCGATTGTTACATCAGGAATCTATGAGCGATATATCGAACAAGACGGGGAAGTTTATCACCATTTAATGAATCCTGAAACGGGTTATCCTTTTGAAAATGAACTAGCAAGTGTGACGATTATTTCAGAAGAATCCATTGATGGAGATGCTTTATCAACAGTTGCATTTGGGTTTGGTTTAGAAGCTGGCTTAGAGTATGTGAACAATTATGAAAACATCGAGGGAATTTTCATTACGAAAGAACGTGAAGTTTACACAACCGATGGATTATCCGAAGTTTTTTCACTAACAAATGACGATTATTCTTGGGCTTCTGAATGATTTTTGGTAGAATGATAAAGGTCAAAAAACATTTGTGAAAAAGGAGATCTTTATTGTGAAAAAATTATTATCAGTACTAACTTTATCATCAGCTTTACTATTATCTGCATGTGGCGGAACAACTACTGAGGACGGTCTACAAGACGGTACGTACTCAATTGAAGAATTAAACTTCGGCGAAACTGGTTGGAAAGAATCATTAGAAATCGTTGTTGATGGTGGAGAAATCACTGACGCAACTTGGACTAGTTTAGACGAAGAAGGAAACAACAAGCGTGAAGACGAAGGTTACCAAGAAGCAATGTCTAACGTAACTGGTGTTGGCCCACAAGACTTCATTCCAGCATTAGAAGATGCTCTAGTTGACGCACAAAACCCTGCAGACGTAGAAGTTGTTACAGGTGCAACAGGAACTTCAGATAAATTCGTAGAATATGCAGAAAAATTAGTTGCAGCAGCTGAAGAAGGAAACACAGATACAATTGAAGTAGATAACCAAGCAGAATAATTTATAACCAAGACAGGCCGACATTGATCGGTCTGTTTTTTTGCGTATGTTTTTCGTTAGAATAGATTAATCAAAAGATGAAATCAGTAAGAAATACTACTAAATCAAAATAGTAGTAAATCTACTGTGCTTATCTTTTTGAAATCTA
>CAZTXI010000016.1:0-3115 GCA_964617265.1 uncultured Carnobacteriaceae bacterium
CATTATCGATGACGGAACCGATTTATTCTGTTTACAATGATAATCTATTGGGCCATGTTCAAGTTATCCATACACTAGAAGGATTTCATGAAATGACCGCAGAAATTCAGCGTTTTATTTTAATTATTGGCTTAGCTGCATTAGTGTTTAGTGCCATTATTGGTATTTTATTGGTTAATTCATTTGTGCGACCGATTACCAGTTTAACAACCGCAATGGAGTCTATTCAAGAAAACTTAGACTCTGATGTTCGATTAGATGAGGGGACTCGTAACAATGAATTTTCTAAGTTAGCTCGAACCTATAATGAAATGGTTGATTTAATGCAGGTTAACATCAAAAACCAAAAAGAATTCGTTGAAGATGTTTCGCATGAATTAAGAACTCCAGTTGCAGTCGTTGAAGGCCATTTGAAAATGTTGAATCGTTGGGGGAAAGACGATCCACAAATATTAGAAGAATCAATCTCGGCTTCGCTACAAGAGACGAAAAGAATGAAATCTCTAGTGCAAGAGATGCTTGATTTATCTAGAGCTCATGAAATTGATATGCATTATAAAAATGAAATCACTAATGTAGGTGATATTATTATGCAGATTACTTCAAATTATCGAATGCTTTATCCAGACTTTATTATTAACGTAGATCAAGATTTTAATGATGATTTATACGTAAATATGTACCGTAATCACTTAGAACAAGTACTGGTAAACATATTAGATAATGCGATTAAGTATTCATTTGAACGTAAAGAAATTCATATTTCGTTGGGTGTGAGTAAACAACAAATCGATATCGCAATTCAAGATTTTGGATCAGGGATGTCAGAAGATGATTTAGGAAAAATTTTCAACCGTTTTTACCGCGTTGATAAAGCACGTAGTCGTGAAAGAGGCGGTACTGGTTTAGGCTTGCCAATCGTGAAAGAATTGGTAGAAGGCTACGGTGGACATGTTTCTGTCAGCAGTATTTTAGATCATGGATCTATTTTCCGAATTAATTTACCTTTAGTAAAAGTATAGGTCTACAAAAGTTTTAATCATTAAAAAAGACTACTCATTCCTAATCAGGATAGAGTAGTCTTTTATTGTTATTTACGATTACGTTGTTGTTTACCGGCATTTCGATTGTTTCTGTTGCGATTTGACGGGCGGTTTTGATTTGGAGCGTTCTCTGTATTATTTACTGTTTTTACAGTGGTTCTTTTTTTACGTTCAATTTTTAAGTCGCCAACTTCTTCTTTTACTTCAGCTTCAATTTTTGGCTTAAAATAATAGTTATTGAAAAATTGTTGACCAAGACTAAATACTCCAGACATCATCCAGTAAAGTGAAATACCAGCCGGACTTGAAAATCCGATGAATGCCATCATAATTGGTGTAATATACATTGTTGAACCTGCAGTTTTTTGTTGTTCTTCAGGCATTGCATTAACCATTAATTTTGACTGTAAGAAATAGATTAAACCTGTTGCAACTGCAAGTATCATACTTGTTTCACCTAAGTTAATACCTAAGAATGTTGCATTTGCAATTTCATCTGAGCGTCTTAATACTTGGAACATCGCTACGAAAATAGGCATTTGTAATAATAGTGGGAAACAACCTGATAATTGGCTTCCTAGACTAATATTGTTTTCGCGATAAATTTCCATTAATTCCATATTTAAGGCTTGTTGTTCAGCTGGATCTTCAGTTGCTTTTAATTCAGCTTGAATTTCTGCAGTAATTGGTTGAACAGCGCCCATTTTAATTTGATTTTCTACCATTGAGCGTTGTTGCTTAAATGTCATTGGTAAAAGGATTAGTCGGAATAGAATCGTAAATACGATAATTGCTAACCCGTAGCTTCCAACAAAATTAGCTAAAACATCTAAAAATGAACTTAAAGGGATAATTAAGAAATCATAAACAATTTCTGATAAAAATCCCTGTGGTGCTCCGGTTTCTTGATCAAATCTCATACAACCAGATAGAAACAGTAAAGTAGTCAGTAGACCACCTGATAATATAAATTTCTTCGTGCGAGTACTTATTTTACGAGTGTTCACATTTTTCATTCCATTCTAAAAAATTCTGATAGTTTAAATAATACATGAATAATCGAGGTTTTTCAATGGCGTTCACCAAAACCATTATAGTCTGGAATGGAATCATCATATGTTACTTCTACTTTATCGACTACAGCACTAGGGGATGGGCCTTTTGCTAACTCTTGAATAAAATGTTTTATTTTTTCATTTTCACCAGTTGCTTCTACATAAACTGATCCATCATTTTCATTTTTTACAATTCCATTAACGCCAATTTGCTTTGCTAGATGAACTGTTGTATAACGAAATCCGACACCTTGGACTTGCCCGTAAATATTTGCCTTAAACTTAATGTGGTCAGATTTTTTAGTGGCATCATTTTTATAGATGATTTCACCGGGTGTGCGGTTGTCTTTATCCTGGTTAAAAAACTGGTTAAATATTGAACCCATTCTTATGACCTCCTTGTTCGTTATTATTATTTTACCGTGGATGGGTTATAAACGTCAAAGATACTGAATATATTCAGAGTTTGTGATAATCCACTGAAAAAATGTTCATTCATGATATAATGTAAAAGTAATTTATAGAGAGTAAGGTGATTATGTTGGCTAAAACAAGAAAACGCGTCAATAAAAAGAAAAAAGGCTATTCTATAGAAGTAATTGGAATTATTTTAATTTTTATTAGTGTATTAGCCATTGGAGAGTTTGGCTTTGTGGGTCGATTTTTTGCAAATATTATTCGACTATTTGTAGGTGAGACTTATCCAGTATTTTCAGTATTTGGTATTTTATTAGGTATTTATTATATCTTTTTTGGAAAAGCACCTACATTCCGTACGAACCGTTTGGTAGGAACGGTGATGTTGTATAGTGCGATATTAATTTTTTTACATCTGAAATTATTTGAACCGATTATGGAAGCAGATGTTAACATTCTATCCGCTACATGGAGAAGATTCCTTGATTTATTTAATGCGAATATTGCAAATCCTTCACTTGGAGGGGGGATGATTGGAGCTAGTTTTTATTCCATTACGTATTTCTTATTTTCAAATATTGGAACGTACTTTTTTATTGG
>CAZTXI010000016.1:3215-7604 GCA_964617265.1 uncultured Carnobacteriaceae bacterium
ATGAAACAAACATCCTTACCAATAGGTGATATTCATCTTCCAGAAGAAGCGATTGAAGAGGAAGAAGTGGTGGATGAAGAAATAACGATTAATTTTGTATCGGATGATGAGAATGAAGATTATAAATTACCGCCATTAACGATGTTAGACGAACATGAAGCTCCAGATCAAAGTAATGAATATTCTATTATTGAACGAAATATTAAAGTACTAGAGGAAACATTTGAGAGTTTTGGTGTAGATGCGAAGGTTGTAAAAGCAAATCTAGGACCATCAGTGACTAAGTTTGAAATACAACCAGCAGTTGGGGTAAAAGTTAGTCGTATCGTCGGATTGTCAGATGACTTAGCTTTAGCTTTAGCGGCTAAAGATATTCGAATTGAAGCTCCTATTCCTGGAAAAGCATTAATTGGAATTGAGGTTCCTAACTCAGAAATTACAGTTGTTCACTATTCAGATATGATTAGAGAGATGCAACAAGGTGGTTATCCGCATCCATTAGAGGTGCCATTAGGAAAAGATATCGCAGGGAATCTAGCGGTTGCTAACCTAGCCAAAATGCCTCACTTGTTAATTGCAGGTGCAACTGGTTCAGGTAAATCAGTTGGAATTAATGTCATTATCACGAGCTTACTTATGCGAGCTAAACCACACGAAGTAAAACTGATGTTGATTGACCCTAAAATGGTCGAGTTAAACGTTTATGAAGGTATTCCACATTTATTGACACCAGTTGTTACAAAACCTAAAAAAGCCGCACGAGCACTACAGAACGTAGTAGAAGAGATGGAAAAACGTTACGAGCTTTTTGCAATGAGTGGAACACGAAATTTAGATTCTTATAATGAACATATAAAATTATTAAAAGAATCAGGTGAAGAAAATGTGGCACCACAATTACCATATATCGTAGTAGTAGTAGATGAGTTAGCAGACTTGATGGTTGTAGCAGCCAAAGAAGTTGAAGATTCCATTATTCGACTAGCTCAAATGGCACGTGCAGCAGGTATTCATATGATTTTAGCTACTCAAAGACCAAGTGTTGATGTTATTACAGGGTTAATTAAGGCGAATGTACCGTCTAGAATCGCTTTTGCTACTTCTAGTGGAACAGACTCTAGAACCATATTGGATTCAAATGGGGCTGAGAAATTGTTAGGTAGAGGAGACATGCTCTTCCTGCCAATGGGATCGAATCAACCTAATCGAGTTCAAGGTGCTTATGTTTCAGATCATGAGATCCAGTCTATAACAGATTTTGTAAGGGACCAACAAGAGCCAAATTATGTCGAAGAGATGATTCCAACTGAGGAACCCAAAGTTGGAAATGGTGGTTCGAGTGATGAATTATATGATGAAGCTTTAGAAACTGTTAGAGAATTAGAAACCGCCAGTATATCTTTATTACAAAGAAGATTACGCATAGGGTATAATCGCGCTGCAAACATTATGGATGATTTAGAAGCGAATGGAATTGTTGGTCCACAAGATGGATCTAAACCAAGAGATGTATTAATTTCATCCATTTCAGAAGAAGATTCGCTGTTTGACGAAAATTATCAACAAAACGAATAAAATTTTGCTCTATTTACAAAAATGTAAATAGAGCTTTTTTTTCATTTAAACCCTTGATTTTCGGGCTTTCTAAATTATTGTTCGGTTATTAATCGTTTACATAATAATTATTTTTAAAAATAACGGTTACAAAATTGTAATTTTAGTCTTTCATTTTTTGATTAACAATGCTATTATGTATTTGAAAGAAAAAGTTACATAAAATTTACATTGTTGTGAAACTTTGTAAAAAAATGGAGGAGTATTGTTATGTCGAATTTTAAGAAATTAGCTTTATTCGGAGCTTCGGCTCTACTTTTAGCTGCTTGTGGAAATGGTGACACAGATAGTGGAACTGACACAGATGCTGGAGATGCTGGCGAGACAGAAGAAGGATTCTCAATCGCAATGATTACGGATACTGGTGGGGTAGATGACCGTTCATTTAACCAATCAGCTTGGGAAGGTATGCAAGCTTGGGCTTCAGATAATGGTTTAAGTGATGGCGCAGTTAACTACTACCAATCTGATACTGAGGACCAGTACTTATCAAACTTACAAACAGCAACTCAAGATGGCTTTGACGTTATCTACGGAATTGGTTTCTTATTAGAAGAGCCTATTGCAACGATTGCTGAGCAAAACCCAGACCGTTGGTACGGTATTGTGGATAGTGCAGTAGACTTACCAAACGTTGTTTCTCTAAACTTCCGTGACCACGAGAACTCATTCTTAGCGGGTGTTGCAGCAGCTTTAACAACTGAAACAAACCAAATTGGATTTATCGGTGGTATTGAAGGCGCAATTATCGACCGTTTCCAAACAGGATTTGTTCATGGTGTTGAGTTTGTAAACCCTGATATTGAAGTAGACGTTCAATACGCAAACAGCTTCGGTGACGCAGGTGCAGGACAACAAATCGCATCAGCAATGTACCAAAGTGGTGTAGACGTAATCTTCCACGCAGCAGGAGCTGTAGGTAACGGTGTATTCCAGGAAGCACGTAACCGTATGGAAGCAGGATCAGAGAACAACTTATGGGTAATCGGTGTTGACCGTGACCAATCTGCTGAAGGTGAATATGACGGTGGTAACTTAACATTAGGTTCAACAATTAAAAACGTTGGAGCAGCAATTGCGCAATCAGCAACAACAGCAATGGCAGGTAATTTCCAAGGTGGAGAAAACGTAGCTTATGGTTTAGATGAAGGCGGAATCGACTTCGTTACAAACCCAGATATGCCACAGGAAATTATTGATGAAATTGAAGCAGCACGTGCTGGAATTATCGATGGTTCAATTGAAGTTCGTGAATTCACGTACACTGAACAATAAAAACTCTATTTAAGATAAGTTATTAATGTTTAAGCGCTGGTCGTGAATGACTAGCGCTTTTTTTAAGAAGTCGTATTAAATTGTAATAATATAGTCCTTAGTTTAAAAAACATATTATGTTATTATAACTACGTAAAAAAAAATGGGATGTAAAAAGGAGGAATTCATTTGGCCACTAGTGATATTGTCGTAGAAATGCGAAATATAACGAAAAAATTTGGTGATTTTACAGCGAACGATAAAATAAATCTCCAAGTTCGAAAAGGTGAAGTTCACGCATTATTAGGTGAAAATGGTGCGGGTAAATCAACTTTAATGAACGTCTTAACTGGCTTACTTGAACCTACAGAAGGTGAAATCTTAATTAAAGGAGAAAAAGTTGATATTGACTCTCCTGAAAAAGCAGATGCATTAGGTATTGGTATGGTGCATCAACATTTTATGTTAATCGATAAGTTCTCTGTTGCAGAGAACATTATGTTAGGTAACGAACAACATAAAATGGGTGTAATTGATGAAAAGACAACAGCTAAAGGAATTTTAGAATTGTCAGAGCGTTATGGATTAGCAGTTGATCCGTATGCTAAAGTTGAAGATATTACAGTAGGAGCTCAACAACGTGCTGAAATTATCAAAACACTTTACAAAGGAACAGATATATTAATTCTTGACGAACCAACAGCTGTTTTAACGCCACAAGAAATTGATGATTTAATGAAAGTAATTCGATCTCTTGCAGATGAAGGTAAAGCAATTATTTTAATTACACATAAATTAGATGAAATTATGAAGGTAGCAGATACTTGTTCAGTAATTCGCCGTGGACAATATATTGGTACGGTTGACGTTCCAAATTCTTCAGAACAAGAATTAGCAGATATGATGGTTGGTCGTTCAGTAAACTTTGCTGTTGAAAAAACACCAGCTCAACCAAAAGAAGTTATTTTATCAGTTAACGATTTAGTTGTTAAAGACTTACGTGGATTAAATGCAGTAGATGGATTAAGCTTTGATGTTCGTGAAGGTGAAATCTTAGGAATCGCTGGAGTTGACGGTAATGGACAATCTGAATTAATTCAAGCAATCACTGGTTTAACGCATGCAGAATCAGGTTCAATTTCATTAGGTGGTAAAGAAATTACAAATAAAGCACCTCGTAAAATTACAGAATCAGGTCTTGGACATATTCCAGAAGATAGACAACGTCATGGTTTAATTCTTGATATGAGTATTGAAGATAATACAGCCATTCAAACTTACTACAAAGAACCACTAAGCAAGAGTGGTATCTTACAACGTGATGCAATGAAAGAATATGCCATTCGTTTAATTGAAGAATTTGACGTGCGTACTACTTCAGAATTAGAGTTAACTCGTTCATTATCAGGTGGTAACCAACAAAAAGTTATTATCGCTCGAGAAGTTGACCGTGATCCTGACTTATTATTAGCAGCACAGCCTACACGCGGATTAGACGTTGGAGCAATTGAGTTTATTCAC
>CAZTXI010000016.1:7614-15004 GCA_964617265.1 uncultured Carnobacteriaceae bacterium
GTTTAGTTGAACAGCGTGATAAAGGAAAAGCTGTATTATTAATGAGTTTTGAATTAGATGAAGTTATGAACGTATCAGATCGTATCGCTGTTATGTATGAAGGTAAGATTATTGATATCGTTGAAGCAAGTGAAACAAATGAAACAGAACTTGGTTTATTAATGGCCGGAGTTCCAAAATCTAAACATCAGTCACACAGTAGGGAGGAGCTTGAAGTATGATTGAAGTAAAATCAGATAGCTGGTTAAAGAAATTATCAGTTCCACTACTAGCCGTATTGTTTGGTTTCATAGTAGGTGCAATTATTATGCTGATTTTTGGATACAATCCACTTGATGCATATTCACATATGATTTTAGGTGTATTCCAAAATCCATATTCTATTGGAGAAGCATTAACACAAGCTACTTTACTTATTCTTACAGGGTTAGCTTTTGATATTGCAAATAAAGCTGGATTCTTCAACATTGGATTATCCGGACAATTTTTAATGGGTTGGTTAACAGCAATTACATTTGCTTTACAATTCCCTGATTTACCTCGCATAGTTCTAACGCCATTAACACTATTAGTAGGAATGGTCGCTGGAGGATTATACGCAGGAATTGCTGGTTTCTTACGTGCATATTTTGGAGCGAGTGAAGTTATCGTTACAATTATGTTAAACCACACAATTTTACAAATTTCTAACTATTTAACAAACTTTGTTATTGGAAGTAGTAGTCGTACAGAAAAAATTAGTGAGAATGCAAGTTTAGGTATCCAATGGATTACGGATATTACGAACTTCTCACGTCTAAATGCAGGATTATTTATAGCATTAATTGTTGTTATTCTTTATACACTATTTATGAATAAAACGATTAAAGGTTATGAAATTCAATCAGTTGGTTTAAACCCAGATGCAGCTACTTATGCAGGGATGAGTACAAAGAGTACAATTATCTTGTCTATGTTAATTAGTGGTGGTCTTGCTGGTTTAGCTGGAGCAATTAACGGTGTCGGTACATTTGGAAACTTATTCGTTCTAGGTGGACTACCTGCTGAAGGATTTAACGGTATCGCTGTTGCATTATTAGGTTTAGGTAACCCATTTGGTATTGTGTTATCTGCAATCTTATTTGGAGTTCTTCAAACAGGTGCGCCAATGATGGCTTCACGTGCAGGTGTACCAAACGAAATGGCACAAATTGTTATTGCGATGATTGTATTCTTCGTTGGAGCATACTATTTAGTTGAGTGGGTATTCGAAAAGATTGGCCACAGTAAAGCACAAGGACCATCTAGTGCAGATGTTGAAGGAGGCGTTGAATAATGAGTACAATGAGTATATTACAGTTATTAGTTACGAGTTCATTAATGTATTCAACTCCATTAATTTTAACTGCAATTGCTGGAACATTCTCAGAGCGTTCTGGTGTAGTTAACATTGGTTTAGAAGGTATTATGGTTATGGGAGCTTTTGCTTCTGCAGTATTCAACTTACAATTCTATGACACGTTTGGATCAGCTACACCATGGGTATCCATGCTGTTTGGTGGATTTGTTGGTATTTTATTCTCTGTGCTACACGGAGTAGCAACGATTAACTTACGTGCAGAACACGTTGTTGCTGGTACCGCACTAAACTTATTAGCGCCAGGATTAGCTGTATTCTTAGTTCGTGTAATGTACGGTAAAGCACAAACGGGACCTTTAGCTCAATCATTTGGTATTACATCTATTCCTTTATTAAAAGATATTCCAATTATTGGTGAAATCTTCTTCACGAACGTTACGCCACTTGGTTATATTGGGATTATTATTGGATTCGTAAGTTGGTTAATTATGTTTAAAACACCATTTGGCTTACGTCTACGTTCAGTTGGTGAGCATCCAGTTGCTGCTGAAACAGTTGGTATTAATGTTTATTTATATAAATATGCAGGTGTACTAATTTCTGGTTTCTTAGGCGGAATGGGTGGAGCGATTCAAGCTCAAGCTATTTCTAATGAGTTCGGTGTGCTAGTTATTAGTGGACAAGGATTTATGGCTATGGCAGCGATGATTTTTGGTAAGTGGAACCCAATCGGAGTAACATTTGCGGCAATTTTCTTCGGATTTGCTCAAAGTTTATCTCGTGTTGGTCACTATATTCCAGTTATTCAAGATGTCCCAGTTATTTTCTTACAAGTTTTACCATACATTTTAACAATTATTATTCTAGTTGCGTTTATTGGTAAATCAGAAGCTCCTAAAGCATTAGGTAGACCGTACATTAAGAGTAAATAACTTATAAATTAAAACAAAAAAGAGGCTTAAGTGTTGAATCCTACTCGAAAGGCGAACACTTAAACCTCTTTTTTTATTTTTTTTCAATAATATATAAAAATGGAGGATTATTTTTCTGGTTAATAAATTCATATTTTAATACATGATATTCATCTTGAGGTAACTGTTTAACGAATTCTGTTACTTTATCTTTTTCTTCTAACCCACCTTCGTGTCCATAATAAACCATAATTGTAATGAGTCCACCTTTTCTTAGGCGAGTTAAGCCAATATTAATAGCTGAAAGAGTCGTTTTAGGTGTTGTTATGATCGACTTATCACTTTTAGGTAAGTATCCCAAATTAAATGTTATCGCACTTATTTTAGAATCTTTATTGACATATAAATCTAAATTTTCGTGTCCGTCGAGAATGAGCTCGGTTTGAGGAAACAAACCTGTTAAAATTAATTTTTCTTTCGTAGTTTGTATGGCTGCTTCTTGGACATCGAAACCGTAAACTTTACCGGAAGATCCAACTAAAGATGCGAGTAGAACAGTATCATTTCCATTTCCCACTGTTGCATCAATAACGGTATCCCCCTGCACAACATGTGTTTTTAATAATTCTTGAACAAAAGATAAAGGTTTTTTCAACATAGATATTAACTCCTTATAAAAATATACGATATGTTACATTAGTATTACAATTCGTTAAATTTCAATAAATGAATCATTTCACTACTTTTTACTAGTATAATATAGAAACTTAGAAATATATATCACATTTAATTAAAGGACGGGTAGATATGAGTTCTGTTAACCAAAATATTTTGACTAATAAACTAAATGACCCAAAGAAACATAGCTACTTTACGATTCCTGCTGGAATTATTGCAGGTGTGTTACTTTCATTAACACCGAATCAAGAAGTACAAGCTCAAGCCGATTTAGCAGATGATCATCTGGAGACGTTTCAGTCATTATATAATGAATTTCATTCAATCTTAAATAATTCAGAAGAATTAACTAATCATACCAAAGCTGATGATAGTGTATTGGTAATTGATAATGAAGAAATTAATTTAATTAAAGATAGTTTACTTACAGCAATTGAAAAAGCAGGTGCTGTAGAAATTGTTGCTGAACTTCAAAAAACTGATTTAACAGTTGAACAACTTGAGACTTTATTTGAAGAGGTTGTCATTCAAGTAGTAGCAACTGAAAATAAAGAAGATGGAGCAGCTGTTGCTATTGAAGTACCTAATTCAGAGTTGGATGATACTGAGGAAGTATCTGAGACGACCGATGAAGTAGAAATAATTGCAGAGCCAGAAGCTGAACCAGTTGAAGAAATCGTAGAAGAAACGGTGGAAACTGAAAAAGAGGAAGCTTTAAAAACGTTAGCACCGAAAGCAGAGATAGCTGTAGCATCAGTAGCTTCAACAACGGCTGATACGAATTATTATATTGTTAAATCAGGTGATAATTTAAATAAAATTGCAAAATTATATGGTACAACTGCTGACCATATTGCTGCTTTAAATAATTTAAAAGACAAAAACCGTATTTTTGTTGGACAAAAATTAGTGGTTACTGGAGAAGTTGTAGAACAACCAACAGAAGATTTATCACAAATTGGTCAAAAACTAACAAATGCTGAGTTTATTGAGGTAATCGGAAGTCACGCGAAAGTTATTGCCAAAGATAACAATTTATACGCTTCTGTAATGATTGCCCAAGCAGCTTTAGAATCTGGATTTGGAAGTAGTGGGTTATCTTCTGCACCAAACTACAACTTGTTCGGAATTAAAGGTTCATACAATGGTCAATCAGTAACAATGCAAACAAGTGAATATTATGATGGTTGGATAAAAGTTGATGCAAACTTTAAAAAATATCCTAGCTATAAAGAATCGTTATTAGATAACGCTTATTTACTGAGAAATGGTACGTCATGGAATTCGAGTTATTATAATGGGACTTGGTTAGAAAATGCTTCTTCATATCAAGAAGCAACTTCTTGGTTACAAGGTCGCTATGCGACTGATCCGAGTTATGCAAGTAAATTAAATAATATTATTGCACGTTATAACTTAACACAATATGATTTCATTAATGATGTAGTTGTACCACCGGTTACTACGCCACAACCAGAGCCAACTCCGACTCCTAATCCTGTGACACCTTCAACAACAGCGGATTATAAAGTCAAAGCTGGTGATACACTTTCTAGAATAGCACAAGCTTATAAAATGAGTGTTGCTGAATTAAAACAATTAAACAATTTAAAATCAGACATGATTTACGTTGGTCAAACGTTAAAAGTTAAGGCAGAAGAAACAAAACCTGCTCCGACTCCAGCGCCAGAGCCAACCCCTGCTGAAAAACCAGAGGTTAAACCTGATCAAAGTGCAGATACGTATCGCGTTAAAGCAGGCGACACGTTATCACATATTGCAAAAGATTATGATATGACGGTTTCAGCATTAAAGAATTTAAATAATCTTAAATCAGATTTAATCTATGTTGGACAAACATTAAAAGTGAAGGCAGTTGAATCTAAACCGTCTACACCAGCACCGACTCCAACACCAACACCGGCAACACCGTCATCATCGACCTATAAAGTTAAATCAGGCGATACTTTATCACATATCGCAAGAAACTATGGCATGACAGTATCGGCCTTAAAAGATTTAAATAATTTAAAATCAGATACGATTTATGTTGGACAAACGTTGAAAGTGAAGGCAGCAGAAACAAAACCTTCTACACCTGCACCAACACCAACAAAACCAGTTGAGCCATCTACAAGTGTTTCAACCTACAAAGTCAAAGCAGGCGACACGTTATCACATATTGCAAGAGCGCATCATACGACAGTATCTGCTTTAAAAGACTTAAACAATTTGAAATCTGACTTAATCTTTGTTGGACAGTCACTGAAAGTGTCAAATGCAAATGTAGTGGCATCTGCACCAACAACGAACCAATCAAATACGAATAATAAATCGTATAAAATTGTTAGTGGCGATACACTTTCGGGTATTGCATTAAAAAATAATACCACTGTTAATGCGATAAAAGCTAAAAATAATTTAAAATCAGATTTAATCTTCGTCAACCAAGTTATTTATTTATAATTTTTGATAAGATTCATAAAGTTGATATTTAATTCGTTTATGCTAAAATACTAATGTATGAATTACGACATTCAAATAGATGAAATGAAAAGGACTAGTAAGTCAATTCTATTTTTCAGAGAGTACATGGTTGGTGTGAATGTACAAATGGAATAACTGAACTCACCTTATGAAAAGCTAAAAGGGATTATTGATGAATTTTTAGCCGTTATCCGCGTTAAGGATTAAAGATATTAACTTAGTTAATAATTTTAGGTGGTACCGCGATTAATCGCCCTATAAACAATTTTGATTGTTTATAGGGCTTTTTACATATTTTAGAGGAGGAGCAACACCATGACGTTTAATCATTTAGAAATTGAAAAGAAATGGCAATCTCACTGGGATGCTGAAAAAACATTTAAAACATCAGAAGATTCAAATAAGAAAAACTTTTATGCACTAGATATGTTCCCATATCCATCGGGGCAAGGACTACACGTAGGGCATCCATTAGGTTATATTGCGACGGACGCTATTTCACGTATGAAACGTGCACAAAATTATAATGTTCTTCATCCAATGGGCTGGGATGCTTTTGGATTACCGGCTGAACAATATGCACTAGATACTGGAAACAACCCAGCTGATTTCACACAAAAAAATATTGACACGTACAAACGCCAAATTAATTCATTAGGTTTTAGTTATGACTGGGATCGTGAAATTAACACGACTGACCCAAATTACTACAAATGGACACAATGGATTTTTACAAAAATGTACGAAAAAGGATTAGCTTATCAAGATGAGATCGCTGTAAACTGGTGCCCGGCATTAAATACCGTTCTTTCAAACGAAGAAGTTGTTGATGGTGTTAGTGAACGTGGTGGACATCCTGTTTACCGTCGTCCAATGAAGCAATGGATGCTAAAAATTACAGCTTATGCTGATCGTCTACTAGAAGATTTAGATGATGTTGATTGGCCTGATAGTATCAAAGAAATGCAAAGAAACTGGATTGGCAAATCAGAGGGAGCAACTGTTTACTTTGATGTTGTTGATTCAGATGTAAAACTAGAAGCTTATACAACTCGTCCAGATACTTTGTTTGGTACAACATATATTGTCATTGCACCTGAACATGATGTGCTAGATGCCATTGTTCCTGAAACACACAAAGAAGCCGTTTCTGCTTATGTAAAAGAAGTAGAGCGTAAAAGTGAGTTAGAACGTACTGGTACTACTGGAGATAAAACAGGCGTCTTTACAGGAGTGCATGTCATTAACCCTGTTACACAAGAACTAATTCCTGTATGGGTTGCTGATTATGTCATCGCTTCATACGGTACAGGTGTTGTTTTAGCGACACCAGCTCATGATACTCGAGATTTTGCTTTTGCGAACAAATACGAGCTACCAATTAAACAAATCATTGAATTACCAGAAGGAGAAGAACTTCCTTACACAGAGGATGGACCTCATATTCACTCTGAAATACTAGATGGCTTAATGATTGATGAAGCAATTGAAAAAATTAATGACTGGCTAGAAGAGAATGAAAAAGGTCGCCGCGAAGTAAACTTCCGCTTACGTGACTGGATTTTCTCTCGTCAACGTTACTGGGGAGAGCCTATTCCAATTATTCATTGGGAAGATGGTTCGGTTACAGCAGTACCTGAAGAAGACTTACCTGTGGCACTTCCAATCACAGACAATATTCATCCTTCAGGAACAGGTGAATCACCATTAGCAAACATTGAAGAATGGGTGAATGTCGTTGATCCTGAAACGGGTATGAAAGGTCGTCGTGAAACAAATACGATGCCACAATGGGCAGGAAGCTCATGGTATTACTTACGTTTTATCGATCCACACAACAACGAAGCAATTGCTGATCCGGAAAAACTAAAAGCATGGCAACCAACCGATTTATATGTTGGTGGGGCAGAGCATGCTGTCCTGCACTTATTATATGCTCGATTCTGGCATAAATTCTTATATGATATTGGAGTTG
>CAZTXI010000017.1:0-4344 GCA_964617265.1 uncultured Carnobacteriaceae bacterium
CATCGATTTTATATCTATTCATAAATAACATAAAGAACTTGGAAGTAAGTCTTTTACTTCGTTTGTTCATTTAATCTACATTCATTATACATGATAGCGCTTAATTTAACAAGAAAAGGCTTCGCCATTAAGAACGTTGCCGCATCAACGAAACAGACTGATAGAAGCTGTTAAAATGCTTGTTTCAAGCAGTTCCCGCGCATGAAAAATAGTCCGACCAGTTGTATAAACATCATCAATTATTAATACTGGCTTCTTAATTAATTCATATTCTTGTGGTGAAATCAGTTCAAAAGGTTGGGCTGATTTCAATCGATCACTTCGAGTCTGGCTCGATTGAAGTGGCGTATCTTTAACATGTTTGATTAATGGAGTATATGGGATATTGGCATATTTTAAAAGTAATTCAACTTGATTAAAGCCTCTCTTTTGAAAACTGTTTGAGCTTGTAGGAATTACAGTTAAGATATGGGTTTTAGTGTATGGCTTAAGTAATTTATAGATTTCTTCACCCCACAGTCTCGCTAACAATACGTCACCTTGAAATTTAAAGTCACTCATATATTGGCGTGCAATATCATTATAAACAAAGATTGCTTGATGATTGGGCTCAATAGCTGGTCCATAAATTTTCCATTTCACACAATCTGCACATAAATCCGGGTGGGTTTGTTGACGACTACAGCCGGGACAAGCTGTTTTCGAATCTATTTTTTGAAATTTATTTTTGCATGAGTGGCAGGCTATCGGTGTTTTGATTGCTTTAACTGAAAAAATGGTGTGAATCGATAATGGCGTATTCAGTTGACGGCTGCAAAAAACACATGCGTTCATTGAATTAATCCCCTTTTCTTTGCTAAGTGATTCATTTTATTAATTTGTTTGATAGCTTTTTTCATCGCTCTTGATTGTCCATCGTGGAAATAGACTACTTGACCTGTTGGATATTTTGGTGAACGACCGGCACGTCCGGCAATTTGAACCAATGCTGACTCTGTAAACACGCGGTCTTCAGCACCGACGACTAATACATCAATATTGGGGAAGGTCACTCCACGTTCTAATATCGTAGTGGTTAGAATAAAATCTAACTTTTCTTGGCGCATCTGCATCACCTTCTCTTCTCTATTGGGATCTTCTGAATGTACCGCTTCAAATCTATGGTTTGGAAATTCTTTTCTTAAAATATCTTCAAATTTTTTCATCCACTCAATATTGGGGACAAAAACGACGAAGCGTTTCTTGCTTTGAAGTCGGTGGTTCATTTCACGAGAGATAATTGTTTTCGATAGATTCTTTATCAATTGCTCGCGCCATTTGGGTGCATATTTTGTTTTAGGAACTGGCAAGGCGTAACCATGATAACGCGCTGGTAAAATCGTACTGAGTAATTTATTGCGTGCGACTTCTTTTTGCATAGTCTGATCGGGAGTCGCTGATAAATAAATCAGTGTTGATTTTTCTTTTCGGGCTTTATTCGCTGCAAATTTTAAAGAGTCGTCTAGATGAAATGGGAAAGCATCCACTTCGTCGATAATAAGGAAATCAAATGCTTCTTTGAAACGATACAATTGATGCGTCGTTGCGATGACGAGTTGACTGTATGTATAGGGTTGCTTGGCCCCGCCGTATAATACAGATACTTGGACTGTCGGGAATGCTTTTTGTATTCTCGGTGCTAATTCCAAAACAACATCCACTCTGGGTGTGGCGATACAGACTCTTTTTTGTTGTTCTAAAGCCACTTCAATTCCTGGAAACAACATTTCGGTTTTACCTGCACCAGCTACCGCCCAAAGTAAACGCGTTTCATATTGGTGAACACTGTGAATTATAGCGTTGGCTGCTTCTTCTTGCTGTTTGGATAACGTGACATCCCATTCTAATGTTTCTCTTTTTGTTTGAAATTGGTTTGGGTCTGGCAGAAAATAAAATGACTCGCACAATCGAACTTTCCCCATTTGAATGCAATTTCGACAGTAGGCACACTTTTTCTCACAATAACATTCATCGGCAGAAACTTCGGTCATTGGTGTGTGACATCGTCTACAGCATTCTCTTCCTTTTACTTTCTGGATTGCTGAGGTTTCTATGATATCTGGGTAAGAAGACATTTCACGAAAAAGATCTTCGGGTATTTCTGTTTTGAGCAATTCTCGACCATATAATATCGTTTTCATGGGGTAATCCTTTCTTAGTTTGAATTTTGTTCCTATATATATAATTTGCTAAAAATCTGTTTTTTCGCGTTTTTTGTTGAAATAATTTTGTCGGTCGTATTTCACTGAACTCAAAAAATAAGGTATGATAAGTTTAGAATTTTGTCGGAGGGTTACGATTATGGAAAACTATCGCACGATTAAAGAGAATGGAATTCATGAGATTGAGATTAAGAAGTCGCGTTTTATTTGTCATTTGAAACGCGTGGAGACTGAGGAAGAAGCGATTGCTTTTATTGATGAAATTAAAAAGGAACACTGGAAGGCGACGCATAATTGTTCGGCTTATACGTTAGGAATGAAGGATGAAATTCAGCGTGCGCATGATGATGGTGAACCAAGCGGGACTGCTGGTGTGCCCATGTTGGAGATCTTTCTGAAGCGTGAGTTGAAGAATGTCGTTGCGGTTGTAACGCGTTATTTTGGTGGTGTGAAATTGGGTGCGGGTGGTCTAATTCGCGCTTATGGTGGTTCGGTGAATGAAGCCATTAAAGAGATTGGTATGATTGAGCGCCAGCTACAATTATTAATTGATGTAACGATCAACTATTCGCAAAGTGGCGGTGTAGAGCATTCGCTGCGTCAAGCGGATTATACGATTCAGGACATTTCATATACGGATAATGTTACTTTTCATTGTGTAGTTCCGGTTGAGGATGAGGACACGTTTAAAAATGATGTCATCAATTGGACAAGTGATGAGGCTGATATTGTGGTTGGTCAAAAGGCTTGGATTGAAGTAGATGTTTTAGAATAAGAGTGTGTATCGCTTGAAATGCACAGTTTTGTTGATTTATAGATTGCATTTCAGAATGGGTTATAATACACTTGTATTTCTGAAACAAATTAAAAATGTAATACAGAATCGAGGACAGACATGCGCTCTGAAAAACATGTATTGAAGAAAAAAGTAAATAAAAAACGATTAATTGAGTCGTTACTAGGTATTTTTGCTATCCTTGCTATTATTCTTGGTGGAGTCACTGGTTATTATGGGAGTAAAGTGGTTTCCTTTTTAGATGGTATTAGTACGGATGAGGCTGTTGAGACTCCAGAGGCAATTGAAATTACAAAACAAGTTCGTGAGGCAAAACCTTTTTCTGCTTTGATTTTAGGAGTGGATGTAGAAGATGGCGGTGTGAGTCGTAGTGATACGATTATTGTCGCAACGGTTAATCCGCGAACAGAAAGTATGAAGATGGTTTCGATTCCGCGAGATACTTTAGTGGAATTGCCAAATGGTACGATGGAAAAAATGAATGCTGCTTATGCTACGGGTGGCGCAAGACGCGCACGTGAAATGGTTGGCGAATTTTTAGATATTCCGATTGATTTTTATGCGACGCTAGATTTTAGAGGATTAATTGAGTTGGTTGATGCAGTTGGTGGAATTACGGTTAACTCAGATTTAGCTTTTACTGAAAGCAACTATGATGACCCTTCTAACCCCGTTAAAATTGTCGAAGGTATTCAAACACTAGACGGTGCTGAGGCATTGGGTTATGCGCGTATGCGTAAGAGCGATCCTCGTGGAGACTTTGGTCGTCAAGATCGACAAAAAGAAGTGATTGCTGAAGTGCTTAAGAAACTAGTTTCTTTTGATAGTGTTACAAACTTCCCTAGAATTTTGAGTTCGGTACAACCATACTTAACAACGAATGCTAGAAGTAAGGATATTTTATCGATTGCTGCGAACTATACGACTACGCTTAAAAATATTGAACAGTTAACGATTACAGGTTCGGATGGTTCGAAATATTTCCCACATTATGGCTTAGATGTTTATGTTTGGGAACCATTTGATTCTTCTTTAGAAGAAGTTCAGCAGGAGCTACAGGAACATTTATCGGATGATCAAACTTCAACACCTGAAATCCGTTCAGCTACCGAAGAAAATCTCGCGAATCCGACTGAAAGCGAATCGTTAAACAATTAATCATATATATAGGCAAATTGAAGCTTGAATACTTGGCGATATGCTAAGTATTCAGGCTTTTTATATTTCAGCGAGTCGATTTGGTAGGTGGATTACGATCTGTTACTATGCCACCTACCACGTATTTGGTTTTCGTGGTAAGTGGAACCGGCCACCTACCACGTATTTGATTTTCGTGGTAAGTGGAGC
>CAZTXI010000017.1:4444-11842 GCA_964617265.1 uncultured Carnobacteriaceae bacterium
GCCACCTACCACGTATTTGATTTTCGTGGTAAGTGGAGCCTGCTACCATCGTCGTATTGCATTTTCGAAGTCAGTGGCACTCGCCACCAACGAATATTTTGCAGAATCTAAAGGATGTAGAAATTTTCCGCAGAAAATTTCGTCCCTTCAAGCTTCGAATGAGCATTTTGCCCTGCAAAATGGCCAAAAGGCATTGAAGGTTTGGGCTTTGTAAAAAAGATTGTATCTTATATAAAGAAAAAGGTATTGAAAATTCTTCGAAAAGAATCTTCAACACCGTTAGATTATTTTTTATAGTTTACTTGCTGCTGCTTCGTCAATGATAAATACGACATCATCGTGCTTTTGTAGAATACTTGCTGGTACAGCTTCAGTGATGTCACCATTTATTGCATTCGCAATCGCGTCTGCTTTGTTTTCGCCGTAAGCGAGCAATAGAACTTTTTTCGCCCCCATAATTGAACCTAATCCCATTGAGTAGGCTGTACGTGGTACTTCATCTACTGAGTCGAAGTAGATTTTATTAGATTCGATTGTTGATTCAACTAAGTCTACTTTACGCGTTGTGCCGTCAAAACGACTACCTGGTTCGTTGAAACCTAAGTGTGCGTTTGTACCAATACCTAAAATTTGTAAGTCGATTGGGTTATCCGCAATGATTTTATCGTAACGTGCTGTTTCTTCCTCTTCATCAGCTAAACCATCTGGTATATGTGTTTCTTTAAATGATTTGTGGTTGAATAATTGTTCGTTCATAAAATATGCGTAACTTTGTGGATGCTTTGCACCTAAACCGATATACTCATCTAAGTTAATCGCTACAACATCTGAAAAGTCTAAGTCACTATCTCTTAACTCTGCGTACATCGTTTCTGGCGTACCACCTGTTGGTAAACCAATTACTTTTAGACCTTTATCTAATTCGTTTGCAACTAATTCGGCAGCCTTTTTACCGCCTTCTTGTGCATTTTTTACAACAATAACTTCGATATTATTTGAACTCATGTACTTTTCCTCCCAATATTGTTTTATTAACATTAAACGTTTCGTCAAGGATAACAATATCTGCATCTAGACCAACTTTTAATTGTCCTTTACTTGTTAAACCAAATTCACGAGCTTGGTTTACAGAACTCATTTTAACAGCTTCGAGTACGCTACATCCAGTAAATTCGATCATATTTTTGAATGCATCTATAAAAGTTAAGACCGATCCAGCTAACGATCCATTTTCTAAACGGGCTTGTTTATCTTTAACAAATACTTGTTGCCCACCGAGTTCACTTTCACCTTCAGGTTGCCCTTTCGCACGCATTGAATCTGTAATTAATAAAATATGGTCAGCACCTTTTGCTTTTAAAGCTAATTTCACCATTTTCGGTGTAATGTGATAACCATCCACAATCATTTCAGCATAGACATCATCTTCTAGAAGCGCAAAACCTGCCACTCCAATTTCACGATGATGTAAGCCTAGTTGACCGTTAAATAAATGCGTAATATGTGAAACGTTTGAAGCCATTAACTGCTCGTAAGTTGCGCCAGAGTGACCGGCACTTAGAACAATCTGATTATCCAAGCAATACTGCTCGAAAGCTGTAACATCTCCCATTTCAGGAGCGTAAGTGACTAATCGAATGTGTCCACCGCTAATATCATTCCAACGTTGCATTGTATCTGCATCCGCTGCGCGCATAAACTGTTCGGGTTGCGCACCTTTATAAGCTGGTGAGACAAATGGGCCTTCTAAATGAATCCCTTGAATCATTGGATTTTTTTTGGCAGCTTCGCCGATTGCAGCTAAGGCATTTTCGATATTCTCATCTGACTGAGTCATCGTAGTCGGAAAGTAGCTCGTGATTCCTTCTTGTAACATTTTTTGAGTCATTTCATGAATTAGTTCGGGATCTGCATCCATATTATCAATGCCGTAACCACCGTGACTATGCACATCAATAAATCCTGGAACGATCGTTTGACCGTTCACATCTATAACTTCATCCGCAGCATTTTCTTGGTAATTTGACATATCAGCAACTTCTAAAATGGATTCATCAAATCGAATATAACCCGATTTAATCGTTGTTTCACCTGTAATAATTTTTGCATTCGTTAATGTTTTTACCATATTCGCATTCCTCTACTCTCTCCAAAAATCATCAAATACTGTAATTGGCATACGTCGTTTATGTCTTGAATTTAGGAATAACGATTCAATCCGTTCCTGTGCTTTAGCCTCTACCGTTTTTCCTTCAAGATAATCATCGATATGTTGGTAACTCACACCTAATTCATCTTCGTCACTTAAGCCCGGCTTACCATCTTGTAAGTCGGCAGTCGGTATTTTCTTATAGAGTTTTTCCGGTGCATCCATCGCTTCTAGCATGGCAGCCCCTTGTCGTTTGTTTAATCGGAATAAAGGCATCAAGTCAGCCGCTCCATCACCAAATTTTGTGTAAAATCCGGTAATCGATTCTGCTGCATGATCCGTTCCTAAAACGACTCCTTTAGCATCACCTGCAACTGCAAATTGAGCAATCATTCGTTGACGAGCTTTAATATTTCCTTTATTAAAATCAGAAATCGCAAAGTCTGCAGATGAAAATTGTTCGACCATTGCATCTACTGCTGATTTGATATTGACCTCAATAATCTTATCGGGTGCAATCCAGTCAAAAGCTAAATCAACATCATCCTCATCAAACTGCACTCCATACGGCAAACGCATACCAATAAATTGATAGGCCTCATCTTTCGTTTCAGCACGCATTTCTTCTACCGCTTTTTGTGCTAGTTTTCCAAGTAATGTTGAATCTTGCCCACCTGAAATACCTAAAATCAATGTTTTTAAAAATGGATGCTTATAAAGATAATCTTTCATGAAATCAATTGTGACACGGATTTCCTCTTGAACATCGATCGTAGGCTTAACGCCTAATTCTTTTATAATTTTTTCCTGTAAAGTGCTCATAGGTCTATTCTCCTCACTATCTATTTTGAGTTGTCCTATTTACTTTAAGATAATTCTCGGAAATAATTAATTGTTTCAACTTTCGCATCATATAATTCTTGTGATAAATCAACCGGGTATTGTTCTGGATTTAAAATACGACGGTGTTCTTCATATTGTTCAGCTAATTGCTGTTTGGTATATTTTTTAATTTCATCTAATTCTGGTAAGTCATAAACTAGCTCACCATCCACAAAAATATCGCGTAATAGTGGTCGTGCGGTAAAGTCACGAACGGTCTTATTGATATACGTATATTGCGGGTGGAACATGAATAATTCATCTAATTGGTCTGGACGCTCATGATCTAATGTAATTAAATCACCCTCTGGCTTCGTATTATTTTTCGAACGAATACGCCATACTTGCTTTTTACCAGGTGTCGTAATTTTTTCAGCATTAGCCGTTAGTTTTAGCGTGTGGTGCATTTCCTTGTCTGGTCCTTCAACCGAAACAATTTTGTAAACAGCTCCTAACGCTGGTTGATCGTAAGCTGTAATCATCTTCGTTCCAACGCCCCAAACATCAATTTTAGCACCCTGCATTTTCAAGCTTAAAATCGTATTCGCATCGAGGTCATTTGAAGCGAAAATTTTCGCATCTTTATAGCCCGCTTTATCTAGTAGCTCACGAACACGTTTCGATTGGTAAGATAAATCTCCAGAGTCTAGACGAACGCCTAAAAAGTTAATCTTATCGCCCATTTCATCCGCTACTCGAATCGCATTCGGCACACCTGACTCAATCGAGTTAATGGTATCCACTAAAAATACACAGTCGCGGTGCGTTTCAGCATAAGCCTTAAACGCTAAATACTCATCACGGTATGCTTGAACAAGCGCATGCGCGTGTGTCCCAGAAGCTGGAATACCAAATAATTTTGCAGCTCGTGTGTGACTGGTCGAATCTGCTCCACCAATATAAGCCGCACGTGCTCCCCAAACCGACGCATCCATTTCTTGCGCACGACGCGCACCAAATTCCATTACAATATCATTTTGTGCAGCTGTTTTAATTTTCGAAGCTTTCGTTGCGATTAGCGTTTGATAGTTAATCACATTCAATAAAGCCGTCTCAATTAATTGACAATCTAAAATAGGCCCTTCAACTTGGATCAACGGTTCATTCGCAAAAGCTAACTCACCCTCAACCATCGCACGAACAGTCCCTCTAAATTTCCATTTTTTTAAATAGTCTAAAAAGTCTTCTTCAAAATTCAATTCATTTCGTAAATACTCGATGTCAGATTCTGAAAAAGCTAACTCATTAATATATTTCACTACACGTTCTAAACCTGCAAACACGGTATACCCCATGCCAAATGGATTGTCACGGTAATAGACTTCAAATACCGCATTAGAATCCGCAAAATCTTTTTTCCAATACGTGTACGCCATATTAATTTCATAAAGGTCCGTATGTAGCGCTAAGCTATCATCTGCATATTTCATTATTCTTTCTCCCTACTGTCCTGTTTTTTCATACACCCCTATTGTAGTACAAATTTACAAAAAATACAGATTCAAACGTATTATTTTTCACAAGAACACACAAAAATCGTTTCGTTCTTTTTGTGAAATGAAAACCTTTTAGATTGGGCGCATAAAAAATACCACTAGTGACAATCACTAGTGGCTGCTTAATCATCTTATTTTCTTTTTGGCTAGTGCCTTAATAATCGGCTTACCATCTTTCGTAAACGTGTATTCTCGAGCTTGCATACTGTCTCCCATCGCAACAATAATTCGGTCACGATAAGGTTCGGGTAATTCATCAAAAACAAGTGTATCAGCATCTAATTGATGGCGCTGACGAAGGGCTTCAATTTCACCAGGGGATCTTAACTTGTACTTCGTCGTCGGTAGTGGCTTGTCAACTTGGCGTTCTTCAATCCGGTAATAATAATTCGGATCGCCATATAACACTTCAAGAGCACCGCGATTCGTGCGGACATATGAGACATCTTTGTAAGATTCTTTGTGAATTTCCCACCACGCTAAAATAGCTGCTACAGCGTCCTCTTCCGTCTCGAAACTACCATGTTGCTTCCGTACATTTGCGCGTTCATTTACCCAGTAATTCGTATAAACCGTTTTTTGCATGCAGCATACACTCTCCTTGTAAATTTCGATGTTATTGTCAGTATAACGCTTCCTTTAATTTTAAACTACCGATACACTCGGTTATCATTAATTGGATGATGCGGCTACCGCATCTTGTTCTAAGTCGGCATCGATTACAATAACGACTCCTAAAATGAGTTCTAAATATTCTTCTGCGTGAACATCAATTTCATACGCATCCATAAAGGAGAACCATTTTTTATTAATTGAGGCAATGATCTTGTTTCCTTCTCGAATTTCATAATTCATCGACCAGACATCACCAGTAATATTCCAGTTTGGCATCACGATATTGTATTTCTTTTTGAAAAAAGTAAATTCTTGCTTCATTTCAGAGACCAATTCATCTCCAATAAAGAACTCATATCTTGAAAGAAAACTCCAAACTTTTTGTTGAATATATAAGACTTCGTCGCCATCCATTGTATGCAGACGAATTTTTTTACCTAGTGAAAACAATTGACCTTCCGCATAAAATACATCGTCCATGTGCTCATTTTTTACCGTAAAACGATCTCGAAACGAAAACTTTTGATTAATATAATATTTTGCCATGCTAGTCACTCCTCTAATGAATTATTTATTCGGTAGCTCTAATATATATAAACTGTTCAACACTTCTTGATAAAAATCTTTGCTCCACCATTCACGACGGTAACCTAAAGAATTCGAGATAAACTGTGTTTGGTCTTTTTGTATCTTCTCTCTGAAATGCACATGCCCCATCAATTGATGTGAAATAGGATACTGGTGATGCACATATTTCAAATCATCGGTCGCAATAAAAGCATTAAAAAAATCAAATGTGCGATGCGGCATTGGCATCGTAAATTCAGGAACTGTCACCACATGTGTTTGCAAAATAATATGATCCGTCGTCACTTTTTCTAAATCTTTTTGAATAATTTGACTGAAATGAGATGACACTTCTGTATCCGTCATTTCCCAATCTAACCGCAATTTATCTTGCCAATAGGCCCAGCGAAACTTACCTTTTTCCACCTCTTCAGGTGTGAATTTCGTTTTATCATACACCGCATGATTATACCAACCTGGATGACCGACAATTGTATAGGCATCATTTAATTGTAAAGGTGATTCAACTAAGCTTTGCGGATGGTCTTTATAGATTTGATAAATTCCTTTAGTATCTTTCGTCGCATCCGCTTCTTCCCAAAAATCGTGATTCCCTGGTATGAAATGAACTGGAATTTCAGCTTGATTTTGAAGAGACTCCACAAATTGAATCGTCGAAGTAAAGTGATTGGAAATATCGCCACCAATTACCAAACGGTCTAATTGCTTATAATGGATAATTTCTTTTAAACGGGTGACATATTCCCGGGGTGGAATATCCGGGTTTCGGTCAATATGCAAATCGGAAATAAAGCCTACTCTCATTTATTCATCACCCTTTTCATCTGTCGTTTCTTCTTAATCAATCGCATTTTCAAGTAAAAAATCAGTCGTAAATTTCACCATCGCGCCAATCCCATATTTTAATGAGTCATCATCCATATCGAAAAACTCATTGTGGTGTTCGGCACCCGATCCTAATGGCACATTTTTAGTTCCCACAAATGCGAAGACACAAGGTGCTACTGCGCCATATCGTGAGAACGATTCTGAGGCATACCAATTAATGTCTTCCACTCTAGCGTTAGGGAATAATTCATCGACACTCTTTCTGGCAAAACAGGTCAATCTTTCATCGTTTACAACGGGTATCGATAATTGACCTGCCTGTTCAGTTATTTCAATATGGCAATTGTGTGCTTTTGCTACACTTTCAGCCACTTTGTAAAATAATTTTTCTGCACGTTGTCCCTCTGCTTCATCAAAATAACGTAACGAACCGCCAATTCGCGCTTCATCCGCGAATACATTATAAGCCGTTCCTACGTGAAATTCAGTTAAACCTAACGTGACTGTTTTCTCTACATTTATTTGATTATTCCAAGCAACCGAAATACTATTCAAAATATCCACTCCCGCATAAAGTGGGTTAATGGATAAATCAGGACGTGATCCATGACCACCGCGCCCAACCACTTTAAAATCAATGCGTGAAATAGCCGCCATAATTGGACCTGGATCTAAAGCAATTTGTCCCGTATTTAAGAAAGAGACTAAATGATTTCCGTAAATAACATCGATTTCTTTCGATTTTAATAAGTTCACCATCTCATTAATCCCAGCGGAAATTTCTTCGCCTTCTTCAAAAATGAAAATAATTTTACCTGTTAATTCATTTTTTAAATCGGA
>CAZTXI010000017.1:11942-14625 GCA_964617265.1 uncultured Carnobacteriaceae bacterium
CCTAGCTGTTTAGCTTTTTCTTTTAAGTATTTGGATGTATTCACTTCTTGACTGGATACTTCAGGATATTCATGTAAATAATGACGAACTTTACGCGCTTCTGCTTCGTAACCATTAATTAAATTTAGAATTTTCTTTTCCATACCATCGACTCCACTATAGGTTTAGCTTTTATTATAACGTATTCTCATAGTTTTCTCATCTTTCACTCGTTGATATTGGTTATATTTTCTTCGAGCCAGTCTTTTAGTAAGACGACATGGTTAATTTTTTCATCTTTGGCAGCGTATAGGAGGGTAACATTTTGATGGTTTAATTCTTCTGAAACTTGCTCAATAAATTGTGATGCTTCATCGTTTTCGGCCAGTTCATGGCGATAATTTTGTTTAAATGCTTCAAATTTCTTTTCTTCATGATTAAATGCTCTACGAATACTTGGAGATGGCGTGATATTTTTCGCCCACAAGTCATAAGGTAAATCGTCTTTTTTCACGCCGCGTGGCCACAAACGGTCCACTAATATACGATAGCCATCCGCTTTGTCCATTTCTTCGTATACCCGTTTCATTTTAATTTCATGCATTGGGATCACTCATTTCATCTAAAATCCGTAGCTATCCTCTTGTTTTTGCCAAACTTCTTGATACGTTTCTGCCAGTATCATTGTGTCTTCAATTAATGTATCAATTCTAAAATGAACATCATCACTCGTAATTTCTTCGCCTAAAATTTCATTGTCTAAAAGAAAAACATAGTTTGGAACAATATTCGCCTTCATATAAGCTAAGATTGGTTTCAAGTGCATTTCAGGAATCATGAAATGTTTTTCAGAACCCGCCGTCACAATGAGGGCAACTGTTTTAAATTGCAGTGCATTTTGGGGTAGTAGATCAAAAATATTCTTCAGCGAAGCCGGAATCGAAGCTTGGAAAATAGGTGTGCCGATAAATATAACGTCACTAGCCATAATCGCTTGCGTAACTTCTGCGGTGTCCCCTTGGTAATCTAAGTAATTACGGCCATCGCTAAATTGAATATCCATATCTTGAAGGTTAATTGATTTCAACGAATGTTCTCCATCATATTCTCGTTTGAGTGTTTGAAATAAAGCTTCTGTTGCTGTTTTGGTTCGTTTCCCAATATTGGATGCCGATAGAACTAATATATTCATTTATGCTTGCTCCTTTGAATTTAAAATATGCTGTTTTACTTTCGGAATGACTTCCTCAGCGAAAACCTCTAGTGTTCGCTTCACTTCTTCAAGTGGTAATCCACCAAAATCACATTCAACTGTGAAACGTTGTTGCTTAAATAAATCATATTGATAGATAATTTTTTCAGTCACTAATTTTGGATCGCCAATTAAGGTCACACTTTTAGGACTAATCCCTTGAGCAAAGGCTCTTTTCGGAAAATCTTGTCCATTTGTTAATTGGAAACCAGCATTAAAGTGCGGATAAGCTACTTTAAATGCTTCTTCAGTGGTTTTAGCAAGATGTAGAATTCCACCCGTTCCGACTGGTAACTCGGCATCCGTAAAACCAGCTTCATAACCCGCTTCTTTATAGTGACGTATGCGGTGCTGGTAAGTTTGAGCAGCTCCTGCTAGATGTGCTTGAAATAAAGGTACTCCGGCCTGCCCTGCTTTAATTGCTGAACTCGGACTGTTGCCGACTCCACGCCAAATCGGAATTCCTTTTTGCTCATTTTCTGGTCGCGGAATAACCCGTGCATTCGTTAGAGCTGGGCGAAACTTCCCGGACCATGTTACTTCTTCGTTTTGATTAATTTGTAGGAGTAAATCAAGCTTTTCTTCAAACAGTTCATCGTAATCTTTATGGTCATAACCAAATAATTCAAACGAACCAATTCGCGAGGCTCGACCAGCTATCAATTCCATTCGGCCACCAGAAAGTAAATCAATCGTCGCCGCATCTTCGAAGACACGTACGGGATCAAGGATACTAATCGTCGTGACGGCTGAAGACAATTTAATTTTTTCCGTTTCACGAGCAATGGCTGCCAGAATAATTAAGTGTGATTGTGAAACGAAATGCTCTTGATGTGACTCACCTAATTGAAAGTGATCAAAACCAAGGCCTTCAGAAAATTTTGCTAACTCAATAATTTCTTCTATTCGTTGACTAGCTGGAATTAATTCACCCGTCATCGGATTAGGCAAATGATCACCCAAGGTATATACACCAAACTCTATTCCTTTTTCTGGATGAAATGTCGGTAAAATGGGTTTGTTATTCATAATCTGCTCCTTTAAAATCATTTCATCATCTATTATATCGGAAATTAAGATAAATGTTTGATTTCGAGATTTTATCATTTTACTGTTCTTTATTTTGGAATGGGTCTTTTATGTTACCTATATATTTGGTATAATTCTTTCTATTGTGTGGTTTCAACCGGAAGCTAATGAAATGGTTAGACAGCAGGTTTCTCACACTATATATTGTTACGGTTTTAAAAAAAGCACAATATATAGTATTTTAAAGGTTGAAATCTCAGTTCACTTTGAGTATGATTAATAAGCTATAATTATATTCATTTTGTGAATTATTGAGAGGATAGGAGTGTATGAGTGTGATTGTTATTGGTGGAATGATTGGAGCAGGGAAAACTTCAGTCGCTAAATTATTAGGTGAAGAATTAGGTAGTCAAGTTTTCTTTG
>CAZTXI010000018.1:0-14422 GCA_964617265.1 uncultured Carnobacteriaceae bacterium
CAGGTGTTTCTCCTCCAATAAACTGTAATACTTCTACCGCTAAACTATTATCTACGAAACCTGGCTTAACTTGGAAATGAGGTCTATCTTCTACATACATTGTAAGTGGCTGTGAAGTTTTGTTATTTAATTGAATAATATCTCCTTTTTCCATATCAAGGAAATCTTCAATCGAGATTTCAGCCTCTCCAAGTAGGGTAACCAATTCAACTGGAACAGGTTGCAGGTTTTGTGAGAATCGTTTATGATCCAATTCACCTGCTTCTTTTCCTTCGTGGAACCAGTTACGGAAGCTAAGTTTATCAAGAATATCTTCAAAGAACACATATGGAATACATAGGTTAACAAAAGTTGTATTTCCACTCAATGAAATGTTGAAAGTTGCTAAGACAACCGGTTCATTAGGAGACATCGACTGTAATAATTGTGGGTTGGTCATCATTGACTCCACTTTCGTGTCCAATTTTTCTATGTCTTGCCATACTGTTTGAAAAGATCTGGCAAAGATATCCATTACATCATCTAAAATAGCTAATTCAATTTCAGTAAAACTGCTTTTTTCTGTATTTTCTTTAAAACTATTCGAACTATCAAAACCACATAGAATTTCAACCATTTGCATACAAATGGATGAATTGACTTCTACTATTTGAACACCACTTTGGGGTTCACTGGTTAACGATCCGAGCAGCGTAAATTTTGGTACAGAGTGAACGAATTCATCAAAACTAATTTGTTCAATCGATACCATGTTCATTTCAACTTGTCGTCGTAATTTTGTCGACAATTGGTTGACAGAAATTTTTGCGAAATCTTCTAAGACCATCGAAATTGTACTTAAGTACTCTTTTGATAGTCGTACGGGTCTCCTAAAGTCATAAGGTTTTACTTTAGGTTGATTTGATTCCTCAATAATTTCTTCGTCTATTTCTCCACTAGTCATCGCTTCTAAAAGCGAATCAATTTCGGATTGACTTAAAACGGCTTGTTCCAATTAACTCATCCCTCTGTTACCTCAAAAAGGCTCTTTAATTCTAATACATTGATGATTTGATCATCGATTGTAACCAATGATGAAACGTAAGCATTTTCATTGTCAGTTGTAGATTGAAGTTGACTTTCGTCAATATCCGTCACTCCAACCACCTGATCCACCATTAATGCAATTGAATTTTCTTTTAAGCTTACAATAACGGTGTTATTATAACAGTCTTCAAGATTAAAATCATCAATTTTAAGTAAAGAATACATATTTACTAACGTTATTACTTCTCCTCGAAGATTTATTAAGCCTTCTACCCACTCAGGACTTTTTGGAATTAATTTTAAATCATGAGTTTTTGTAATCTCGATAACATTTTCTGTTAAAATCGCAAAATAATAATCTTTTAACCGAAAAGTAAGAATTTGCATACTAAGATTCCTCTCTTAATTGCTGACTTTATCTAGAGCATGAATTACACGTTCTGTATCAAAAGGCTTAACGATAAAATCAACTGCTCCAGCACGAATTGCATCCATAACCATTGATTGTTGTCCCATTGCACTACACATTAGGATTTTTGCACTTGGATCAAACGCGTGAATTTCTTTCAGTGCTTCAACACCGTCCATTTCAGGCATTGTGATATCCATTGTAACGATATCTGGTGATAATTCTTTATATTTTTCAATAGCTTGAATACCGTTTTCTGCTTCGCCAACAACTTCATAGTTGTTTTTTTCTAAAATATCTTTCAATTTAATGCGCATAAATGCTGCGTCATCTACTACTAATACTCGTTTTGTCATGTTTAATCTCTCCTAATTTTAAAAATTTAAATTTATAATAACATCATCCATCAGTTTTGGTGATGGGATGAAGAATAACTTTCCATCAATTTTTTCGTTTTCACTCCAAAATTCGTTGTGCATAATAAAAATGGTGCTATCGTAAATTCCTTCTTCTAGATAGACTGAACTTAAAATGGATCCAAAGTAGTCTTGCCATAGAGTTGGAACTGACGTAATTAGATTTAAATCAATAACTCGCATTATAGCATTTAAAAAAGAATTTACTAGTATATTTCCTAATTCTTCCATCGCAGAGTTAATTAAAAATTCATCAATATGAACTTCATCATGGTACATCATACGAGCAAGTTCTTCGGCATTCTCAGGTTTAATGACATATAAGAATGCACCTTCGTCTCCAATCAATTTTAGGACAACAACTTTTACTTCTTTGTCATCCGCTAAAATATCTTGATAAACTTGAACATACTCCATTAATTCTAATGTTGGAACGTCCATTCTGACTTGTTTTCCGATTAGCTTACTTAGACTTGTCGCAGCATTTGCTCCACCTATATTTAAAATTTCTTTTAGAGCACTGCTATTCAATTCATCTTTAGCTATTCTCATTGACCGTACCTCTTTCAGCATTGAAAATGGTTGATAAATCTAAAATTAGAATGACCTCTCCATTTCCTAGGATTGTAGCGCCTAAATATTCTTTAATATCCGCTAATTCCTTACCTAAGTCTTTGATTACGATTTCTCGTTGTTCGACTAGGCCATCGATTACTAAGGCATAGAATCGATTACGATCGTTTGCAATAACAACATAAGGCTCTTCATCTAACTCTGATTCAAATCCTAATGCTTCACTTAAATAAACAACAGGGATATAAGAACCATTATACGCGTAAACCTCCGCTTGGTGAATATGATTTATGGAAGATTCATCAAATTCTTCCACTTTTTCAATAATAGATTGTGGAATGGCGAATGTTTCACCACCCGCTTCAACTAATAATGATTGAATGATCGATAATGTTAGTGGCAATGTAATTCGGAAAGTCGAACCTTTACCAATAACACTTTCTAATTCAATTGTACCGTTTAAGCTATTGATTTTTTCTTTTACAACGTCCATACCAACTCCACGTCCAGAGACGCCTGTTACTTCAGTTTTGGTTGAGAAGCCTGGGTGGAAAATTAATTGAATAATTTCTTGGTCAGTTAATCCTGTTGTATCTAGACCTTTACCTTCAGCACTCTCCGCGATAATCGCTGGATCAATTCCTTTACCGTCATCACTTACTGTTACAGAAACTCGGTTTCCTTCAGCATATGCTCCAACGGTAATCGTTCCTTGGCGCGATTTTCCTTGTTGTTCACGGATATCTGGTTCTTCAACCCCGTGGTCCGCTGCGTTTCTTAACAAGTGAACTAGAGGCTCACTTAATTCAGATACAACTGTACGGTCTAATTCCGTATCTTCACCGTTAATAACTAGTTTTAAGTCTTTATTCAACTCACCAGCCAGGTCACGAATCATTCGTGGGAATCGTTGGACAGCCACATTGAATGGTTGCATACGCAATTGTAAAACAACATCTTGTAATTCAGATGTAATGCGCTCAACTTGTTCTAGAGGTTCATGAACATCTAAAACATTCTGCTCGCTTGTGATGTTTTCTAAGCGGCTACGGTGGATAACCAATTCACTAACTAAGTTCATAAACTGGTCTAAACGTGTTAAGTCGACTCGAATCGTTTGTCGTGTTTGACTAACCGCTTTTTTAGGTGCTGCTTTTTTCTTTTCTTTCTTCTCTGCTTCTTCAGGATCTTTTAAAATCGCTAAAGCATCTTCCACAACAACTTGTTCAATATCGCTTTCTTCTGTTAGCATTTCAACGATTTCATCTTTACGTAGTTTTGACAGGTAAAGAACTTGGATAATTCCATCGTAATCTTCTGCTTCCATCTTATCTTCTTCTGGTTCGACTAAGATAAGTTGACCGCTTGATTTTAAGTCGTTTAAGGTTAAGAATGCTCGAACACCTTTCATTGGTGTGTTCTCAGATAGTTTAATGGCTACAATATAACCGTTATAGCCTAAACTATTTCCTTCTTGGACTGTTTTAATATCAGCCACTGAATAGTTCTTAATTTCAGGTACAAGTGTTACTGAGCTTGCTGTATCATTTCCTGTATCTGATCCTCCAGCTGACCCGCTAACGATTTGTTTCAATTCGTCTACTAGTCCTGCAACGTCTAAATCTCCGTCCCCGCCAGCTCTTAAATCTTCAACAATCTCAGATAATGTATCTAAACAGTTAAAAATCAACGTAACGGTATCATGTGTTGCTTTAATTTCAGCGTTTTTTAATAATTCAAATACGTTTTCCATCTGATGGGTTAATTTTGCCATTGTTTCGTAGCCCATCGTTGCTGCCATTCCTTTAAGCGTATGGGCTGATCGGAATATCGCATTTAAAACTTCTATGTCTTCTGGATTTTCCTCAAGTTTAAGAACGTCATCGTTAAGTGTTCCTAAGTATGTATCGGTTTCTTCAAAGAAGACATCTAGATAAATATTGTTATCGTCCACATTTTCACTCCTTTAATTCAGTAGACTATACTTTCTGATATAAGAAAGTACCAATTTTTTCTAAATTGTAAAGTTCAGGTTTATAAATGGTTTCTGTTGCACCTGTAAATAAAATTCCGCCTGTTTCAAGCGATGCACTAAATTTACGATACAATTCTTCTTTCACTTCTTTGTTGAAATAGATAATGACATTTCGACAAAGAATCACATGAAACTTATCCTCAAATGGATCGAGTAGTAAGTCATGTTTTTGGAAGTTCACCATGTTTTTTAGAGATGCATTAATTTGATAGCCTTTATCCGTTTCCGTAAAATGCTTTTCAATTAACTCATCTTCCATATTTTTAAGTTCAAACGGTTTGTATAGTCCCGCTTTTCCGCGTGCCAATACTTTTGAATCCAAATCCGTTGCTAAGATTTTATTTTGTAAGGCTATATTATTTTTTTGTGAAATCATCGCTAACGTATACGGTTCTGAACCGATTGAGCAAGCTGCACTCCAAATTTTTAACTTACCAAATTTTGGTGCTAGCTCTTTTGTAACCATTTCTTCGAATTCGTCAAATAACTCTGGATTTCGGTAAAAGTCTGTTACGTTAATTGTGATGTAATCTAAAAACTTTTCTCGAATAGATGGGTCTCTTGTAATTAACGCTTTATAGTCCTCTAAAGTAGTTGACCCAGCATTTTCCATTACCGTTGTTATTCGTCTTTGTAATTGTCGTTGCTTGTATGAAGATAAATCAAGTGCTAAATATTGGCTTGTCCATTCATAAAATTTATCAAAGTCCATCGTCATAATTAACCCTCTATCTGTTCATTTATTTCTTTTATAATTTCATCAATTGGTAATACAACGTCAACTGCTCCTGTTTCTAAAGCTGATTTCGGCATACCGTATACTACGGATGTTTCTTCGTCTTGAGCAATGACGAAACCACCAGCTTCTTTCACTTCTACACAGCCTTGCGCACCATCTCGACCCATACCGGTCAGGATGACAGCTAATAAGTTTCCGCCGTATTGTTCAATTGCTGAACTAAACATCGGATCGATGGCTGGTTTTACACTATGAATTTTCTCCGTATCCAATAAGTTTATTCGATTATCTTGTATCACCATATGGTAGCCACCTGGCGCGAGATAAACAATACCCTTTTCAACAGGCATATTATGCTCTGCTTCAACAACACTTACAGCTGCTAACGAATCTAACCGCTTCGCGAAGGATGCTGTAAATCCTGCTGGCATATGCTGAACGATAAATATTGGAATGGATAAATCGCTTGGTAGGGTCTTAATCAAAGATGTTAACATCTTCGGTCCACCTGTTGATGCTCCAATTAATAGTGCATCAACTTTTTTATTGTCTGAATTTCTTCTAGGTTTTGATTTGACAGTTGATTGCTTATTTTTTTTCTCGGAATGATTCTTATTCGGTTTCGAGTTATGGACTAACGCTTTGAAACGTGCGTGTAAGTCTTTTCTGAACTCTTTTCGATTACGCGTGATTGATTCTGGTTTTGTTAAAAAATCTTGGGCGCCTTTTTCCAAAGCTTCAATCGTCGTTCGCATATCACTTTGAGCACTCAAAATGATGACAGGAACGTTTGAAAACTCTCGGATTTTTGTCAAGGTCTCTAAACCATCCATGACAGGCATCACTAAATCCAAAGTAATTACATCTGGTTTTAGTTCTTTAATTAATTCTAACGCTACTTTACCATTCTCAGCGGTTCCTACTAATTCAACGCCATCCATATCTTTAATCGTGTTATTGATGATTAAACGGATAAGTGTTGAATCTTCTACAGTGAGCACTCTGATACCCATTTATATCTCCTCATTAAATATGATATATTTCTCGATTCACCAATCGAACAGCCACATCAAATGTATCTAAATCAACTTTCATCGTTCGACCTGAGTCGCCTCCAAGATGTTCACCTAAAATTGGAATCCCTAAGTCTTCAAGTTGTTTTCTGACCATTTCAATGTTTCGCTTACCTATTTGTAAGCTTTTGTTTTGAGAGGTGAAATTAAATAAACTTGCCCCACCTGCTAATTTAGCTACAATATTTGAAGAATCGCTTCCAGACATTTCTTCAACTACTTTTGGTATAGCTAAATCAGCAAATTTTTCCCATTTAGTTGTATCTCTAAAACCTGTACTATCCGGGAGCATAATGTGTAGTAAACTACCTTTCTTTTGCTTTTTATCATACAAGGCAATTCCTACACATGATCCTAGACCGACAGTAATTAATGAATTAGGGGCTTCGGTTATTTTATATTCTGCTATTCCAACTTTATATTCTTCCAATTCACACATCCCTAACTCAAGAGTTTAAATATACGATTCAATTAAATCTTGAATCATTAATGTTCCTTTCATATCAAAGATATCATTTGCTGCAATTTCTAAGATGATACCTTTTTCAGAGCGAATAAAGCTCTTAATGGGTGTTACTTCTGCAGCATCTTCTAACGCTGTAATTTTTTCTAATTCTTTATCAATTTGCGTTTCATCGAATTGTGTAATTTGAACCACTTCGTCCACAACTACACCAATTTCTAAGTCGTTCCAGTACATTACAATTACTTGTGTTTGACCTGTTTGTTCGATTTTTTGATCAAAGAAACGTTGTGGTAAGTCAATAATTGGGACAACTTGTTTTTCAGATTCCATTACGCCCATCACATAGTCTGGCGTATCCGGAACTGGTGTAATCTCTGAAAGTGGAATAATCCGACTAATCGATAGGATTGACACCGCAAATTTTTGATTTAATACTCTAAATACGATAAATTGCTCCATTGGTTTAATCCTTTCTTTTAGAAACTAACGACTACTTCTTCTTTAGCCGGTTGTTCTCTCTTTTCTAATCTAGACATTTCATGGTCTAATGTATCTGCAATCTGTTGTAAGTCATGAACATGACTTGTGAATTCTTCCATTGTTGCAAGAATTTCTTCTAAATTTGCAGATGCTTGTTCTGTATTTGCTGAGTTTTCTTGAGCCGTTGCAGTGATTTGTTCTGTCGCAACTAATACTTGCTCTTTTTTAGCGTCTATTTCTTCGATGTATTTAATGGTTTGAGTCATGTTTTCACATAATTCTTTTACATCATCAGATACAGTGTAGTTTGAAGCCGATGCTTCGTTTAGCAAGTTTGAAGTTGTTGTACTTTCTTTCATTGCATCGTCTAATACTTCAACCATGTTGGCTGATTGTTTTTGAATATCTGTAATAATATGATCGATATTTTGTGATGATTGATCACTTTGTTCCGCTAATTTACGGATTTCATTCGCTACTACACCAAAACCTTTACCTGCGTCACCAGCACGTGATGCTTCGATTGATGCATTTAACGCCAGTAAGTTTGTTTGTTCTGCAATATCTTGGATAACAACTAACATCCGTTCAATGTTTTGAATATCGCGGTCTACCGTTCCAATTGTTTCACCAAGACCTTGTAATTTTTGAACCATTTCGGTCCAGTTAATTAATACTTCTAACATTGAAGCACTACTTTCATCCGTGTTTTTCAACGTTTCAGTAGCTTGTATGTTCATTTTTGTTAAGTGATCTTGTGCTGTTTTTAATAGATCTGATAGTTCACCCATTTGAGTAGATGTTGCTTCTGTATCTTCTGTTTGGCTATTTGTTGCAGATGAAATATCCATAATTGCATTCGTGATATCTTCTGTCGATGACGTTGTTTGTTGTCCGATATCATTTAGTGCCGTTGACATTTCAATGACATCTGTTACCGTTTGGTTAACACTTGTAATAGCATGATCCCAGCCATCGACTACCTGATTAAATGTGATAGCCATTTGGTGAATTTCATTTCCATAAGGATCAAGTGGGATATCTACTTTTTCTTTTCTGAATAAGTTTCCATTGTCTAATGGGAATAACTTTTTACCATCAAATCGAATAGATAAATCACCTTCTCCTACATGTTTAAATACTTCTACAAAGTTTGTTGTGATATTCGTCAAGTATTTAACTAGTGCCCATGAGATAAGACCTGCAAGTAAAAAGCTTGCGACTAGTGTGATATTAACCGCTAGCCAGATATTATCAGGCATATTATAAATTAATACGACGACCAATACGACAGGTAACAAGATGCTAATAAATAATGCGGGTAAAATTTTACTACTCATTGATTTATACTTTTGTGTTTCTTTTTCCATTTCATTCGACCTCTTTTATTATTCACTTTGTTGTTACAATTTTACGTTACTAATTAATTGCTCTAAACGATTTGTTACACTTACTAAACCTTGTGATTGCTCGCCAACTTCTTCCATTGAACTATTAATCTCTTCTACAGATGCAGATGTTTCTTCTACTCCTGCTGCAGATTCTTCTGAAATTGATGCAATTTCATCAATTAACATGCTCATTTCATTACTACGTTTTGAAATGTCATTCAAGTTGTTGGCCATTTGTTGATTTTGGTTCTGCAATTGTTCGATGGCTCCTGTAATCTGAACTAATGTTTGATCTGTTTCTTTGATTTGGGCGCTTCCCGTATCGACATCCGTACTAACTTTTTCAAGTGAATCTGAAACAAGCTCTGCATTTTCTTGGATGTTCTTCACGTAGTTTGTAATTTCAGAAACAGAATCGGCTACACCTTCAGCTAAGTCTCGAACTTCATCGGCTACTACCGCAAATCCGCGACCATGCTCACCAGCTCGAGCCGCTTCAATTGATGCGTTCAGTGCGAGTAAGTTTGTTTGTTTGGCAATGCGGTTAATAATGTCTACTAAGTTTGAAATTTTATCTGTTTGTTCATTTAAGTGCCCCATCTGTGATACAGCTTCTTGAACAACTTTATTGATGGTATTCATTTGTTTATTTGAGTTGGACATTAACTGATTTCCACTCTTCGCTTGGTCCACAATTTGTTTCGATGAAATGGAAATCTCTTCACCATATTCAAGTGTTTGTTTTGTTGTGTCGGCAAATGAATCCATTTCAGTCGCTAAGTTACTTGCTGTATTGGCTTGTAATTCTGAACCTGAAGCCAACTCCTGCATTGTTGCCGCAATCTGATGTGTTCCTTGTTGTACTTCTTGTCCAGTAGTTAATAGCTCTCCACTACTTGCTTTAAGTGTATTCGAAGCTGTTTGGACGTTTTGAATAAGGTGGATTAAGAAGTCTTGCGTTCCATTCAAGGCATTTGCCAAGTCGCCTAACTCATCTTCTGTCTCGATTGGCATAGGTTCGGAAGAGAAGTCTGCATTGGCTATTGCCTCTAATCGATCTTTCATGAGACGAATTGGACGTGTGATTGAGTTGGTTGTATTACGGGCGATAATAAATGAAAGAACAATCGCTACAACACCTAAACCAATACTTACAGCTGTCGCGTACCCTTGAATTCTAGCAAGATTTTCACCACGCTCAATAATATCGGATTCAATCCCTAATATCATTTCTTGGTAGCTAGCAATTATTGCATCCGTTTTTGGTTTTAAGTTATTCAAATTCCCCGAAGCAATTAAATCGTTTCCTAATCTGGCTTGATAGATAACGGTATCGAGTGCTACTTCTGACCATTCTGAACTTGCAATAATCACTTCTTTTAGTTCATCCGAATCGTTCATATCAATAAGTTCTTTCTCCATTAACGAACTTTCATTCATTAAGTTTTGAAATTCATCTGCCCTAGTTTCATTTCCTGTTACGATAAATTCATAAGCTACTTGTATTCTTCGGTTGAAATTTAGATTCAAGTCCTCGATAAGAAGAATTTCAGGTAGTCGTTCTTGGATGATTTCATTTGAAGTCTTGTTCGCATATCCAGCTGATAGCATATTCATTCCAATGATGATAAGGATAAATAAGATGATGGAAGTGAAACTCGCATACATTTTATGCAGAATGCTTTTAAAACGAATTTTATTAACTATGTTCTTCATTTATTCTGTTCTCCCCTTCTGTATTCTATAATCTTAGAAGAATATCGGATAATTAGAACAAAAATTAAGGGAAATAATGGTTTTATCTAGCTTTTCCCCATCATTCCCCTTTATGATTTTTTATAGAATTACATGACTAATTAAATCGTTTAGTTCGCTTGTAATACCAAGCAAAGTTTCTGATTGCTGGCTGACTTCTGCCATTGAACTATTAATTTCTTCTACCGATGCAGATGTTTCTTCTACTCCAGCTGCAGACTCTTCAGAAACGGATGCAATTTCATCGATTAAGCTGTTCATCTTTTCGCTTCTGTTTGAAATATCATTTAGATTCGCAGCCATTTGTTGGTTCTGACCTTGTAACTGTTCAATTGAGTTTGTAATTTCTAATAACGTTTTATCTGTGTCTTTAATTTGAGTTGTTCCAATTTCAACGTCGATACTCACGGTTTCTAATGAACTTGAAACGAGCTCAACTTTTTCTTGAATGTTTGCTACATAGCTTGTAATTTCAGAAACGGAGTCAGCAACGCCTTCAGAAAGACTACGCACTTCATCAGCAACTACTGCAAATCCTCGACCATGTTCTCCTGCTCTAGCTGCTTCGATGGATGCGTTCAATGCGAGTAAGTTTGTTTGTTTTGAAATGCGGTTAATAATATCAACTAAGTTTGAGATTTCATCTGTTTGTGTATTCAATTCAACCATTTGAGTTACAGCATTTTGAACCACTTGTCCGATTGTGCTCATTTGTTTGCTTGATTGTGACATGAGTTGATTTCCAGTTTGAGCTTGAGCGACAATTTGTTTTGATGAATTCGTAATTTCTTCACCATATTCAAGTGTGTCTTTTGTTGTATTTGTAAATGAATCCATTTCTGTTGCAAGGTTACTTGCTGTATTCGCTTGAACTTCTGAACCAGATGCCAACTCTTGCATTGTTGCTGCAATTTGATGCGTTCCTTGTTGCACTTCTGAACCGGTTGTATATAAATCCTGGCTACTACTGTTCAATGTCGTTGATGCCGTTTGAATATTTTGGATTAAATGGATTAAGTAATCTTGGGTTACGTTTAAAGCATGACCTAGATCAGCTAACTCATCTTGCGACTTGATGACTAACGGTTCTTGTGAGAAGTCCGCTTGTGAAATGGCCTCTAAACGAGTTTTCATTTTAAGGATAGGGTTTGTAATCGACTTAGTCGTATTACGTGCAATAATAATCGAGAGTAGAATTGCTATTACGCCAACCGCTACAATAAATAGATTTGATAATAGCTGTGTTGTTTGTAGCTGATTCCCGGCTTCAATAATATCTGCTTCAATATGTTCGATTAGTGTTGTGAAACCAACGTTAACTTGCACCGTTTGTGGTTTAAAACTATTTAAATACCCCGACGCAATTAAATCATTTCCGATTAACATTTGTTCCAATACTTTTTCACGGACTTCAGTTGTCCAAAATGCTGATTTTTCTAACACACCAAGAATTTCTGATGATTTATTTGTTTGTGTTAGTTGGTCTTCTAATACTTTACTTTCTTCTGTTAACGTATCGAATTCTTTGATTCGGCCTTCATTTTCGGTTACTAAATATTCATATGATATTTGAACACGTTTATTAAAGTTTTCATTAATTTGTTCGATTAACAGTATTTCAGGTAAACGTTCCTGAATAATTTCATTCGATGTGTTATTAACATTTTTTGCTGATAGAACAGACACACCAATAATTACGATGATAAATAGAATAATTGAAATAAAACTAGCATACATTTTATGTAAAATACTCTTGAAATTTAATTTACTAAATATTTTCTCCAACCCTTTTATATTTTTGAAATTTTTGATATTTATCTTCTGCATTTTCAATGATCCCCTTTTCTAATACTAACCAAATTGTTATATCGGAGAATAAAAATGCGAATTAACGATTTTAATCATTAATTTTAACTTAATTTCAAAAAAAACATGAACTTTTAATATTTTTTTGTTTTTTTATAAGAGTATCAAGATCTAGCTACATCAGTCCAACATTTAACTTTTTATCAGCTGACTCAATGTTATCTGTACTATTTTGTGATTCTTATCTTTCTACTAAAATTCAAAAAAGACTACAGCCCTAAGATTGCAGTCTTTTATTGAACACTTAAAATTAGTTAAATCTTTACATTTTTGATTAGTTCGTCTAATTCATTTGTAATTTCAACAAGTGTTTCTGATTGTTCATTCACTTCTTCCATTGAAGCATTAATTTCTTCTATAGAAGCTGACGTTTCTTCTACTCCGGCTGCTGACTCTTCAGAAACCGATGCAATTTCATCAATCAGTGTATGCATAGCGATGCTCTTCGTTGAAATATCGTTTAAGTTATCAGCCATTTGCTGATTTTGATTTTGCAATTCGCTAATCGCAGATGTAATTTCAGCTAATGTTTCATCTGTTGCTTTAATTTGATCTGTTCCTGTCTCGACGTCGACTTGTACACCTTGTAAGGAGTGTGAAACTTTTTGAGTATTTTTTTGAACCCTTTCGACATATGTCGTAATTTCAGAAACCGATGCTGCAACTTCTTCCGAAAGTTTACGAACCTCATCTGCAACTACCGCAAAACCTAGTCCATGTTCACCTGCGCGAGCGGCTTCTATTGATGCGTTCAAGGCAAGTAAGTTTGTTTGTTTAGCGATATTGTTAATGATATCAACTAAGTTTGAAATTTCGCTAGCCTCTTTATTAAGGGTTCCCATTTCACTCACTGCTTGTTTTACAACATTATTAATAGTAACCATTTGTCGACTTGAGTTCGACATCAATGTATTACCGTGTTTTGCTTTCTCAACAATTTCTTGTGAAGATGATGAAATAACCTGACCATAAGACAGTGTTTCATTAGTTGTCCCGTTAAATGTTTCCATCTGTGATGCTAAGCTGCTAGCAGTATTAGCTTGTAATTCTGATCCAGAAGCTAGTTCTTGCATAGTAGCTGTAATTTGGTTTGTTCCTTGCGACACTTCATTTCCAGTCGTGTATAGTTCATGACTACTATTGTTTAATGACGAAGATGCTGAAATAATTCGGTTAATCATGTCTACTAAATTATTTTGTGTAATATTCATCGCATTACCTAAGTCACCTAGTTCGTCTTTTGTTTGAATTTCAAGTGGTGCAGATGAAAAATCCGATTTTGATAATGCCTCTAATTGTGTCTTAATTTTACCAATCGGCTCAGTAATCGATTGTGTCGTTGCCCATGCGATAATCGCAGATAAAACAATCGCAATCACACTTAAGGATATGATGATAATCATTGATGTGCGCTGAACACTTTCGATTTCAGATGCATAGCTCTCAACTTCACTTTCGATACCTTCAATCATTTTCTCATGTCTAGTTATAATTTGATTTGTTTGTGGTGCCAACACAGTTAAATATGTATTCCCGACAGATTCTAGTGGCATATGTGATTCGTTTACGAAATTCGCTTGTCTTGTCCAGTTTTCCGATAGAGCGATTACTTCTTGTAACTCTTCACTATCGTTCATCTCAGAAAGTTCTCTTTCTAGCTGAACACTTTCATTCGACAATTCTCGAAACTCATCTAGTTTTGTTCGATCTTCTGTCAGTATATATTCATACGCTAGTTGAAGTCGATTTTGGAAATTTGCTGAATACTCCTCCAGTTTCAACATTTCAGGTACACGTTCTTGAATGATTAAGTTCGTCGTTTCACTCGCTCGAATAGTCGAGAAAATCGTTACCCCCATTGTTATAATAATAAACAATATAATTGTTGAAAAACTAGCAATCATCTTATTCAGAATACTTTTAAAACTGAATCTGTAAGCGATTGCATTTTTAATTTCCTTAAATTTAGTCATTAGACCAACACCCTCTTAAATTTATATTCTTAATAAAGACATCGGATGATTCCGCTTATAATTAAGTGCAATCTTTCACTTTACAGTTTTTTTTATTTTATTGTTCTTACTTTTTGATAAAGCTTGAATGTACATATTAGTAGTAGACCTTTTTTGGTGGGGAAGTTTATTGTTTGAATTTTTTATCATCGCTTTTAGTGAATTCCACCTAATTGATTAG
>CAZTXI010000019.1:0-10465 GCA_964617265.1 uncultured Carnobacteriaceae bacterium
TTCTAGCGTTTGTATAAAAAAATTACGCACACGCAAGGCGTATACTGTAGAGTCTGCTATTTCAGAATAGAGGGAACTATGGGGTACCGCCAAATTTTACGCTAAAATCAATCGTTTTTTCATAAATTTGACTAAAAACCGAACGAAAGCTGTAAATTAATGTACAAACGTCATAAACTTCGGTAAAATAAAGGTATATAGAAAGAGAGAGGAGGGTCAGTGTGAAAATAAGAAGAAGTACTCGGCTTGTAGATATGACTGTATATTTTATGAAAAACCCGAATACCATTACGCCACTGAATTACTTTACGGATAAATTTAAAGCAGCTAAATCTAGTATTAGTGAAGACTTAGCGATAATTAAAGACTCCTTTGAAGAAAATAACTTAGGTAGTCTGATTACTTATGCAGGGGCTCGTGGTGGCGTACAATATCAACCGAATTTCCAAAAAGATCAATTAGAAGAAGAAATTAATGCACTAAGAGATGAACTAAATGGTTCGGAACGTTTATTACCAGGTGGTTACATTTACACATCTGATTTATTAGGCGATCCAAATTGGTTGAAACGAATTGGTAAAATGATTGCTTCAAAATATGAGCAAGGTGAAGTGGATGCAATATTAACAATTGCCACTAAAGGTGTTCCGCTTGCACAATCTGTAGCATATAACTTGAATGTGCCATTTTATATTGTTCGTAAATCAACAAAAGTTACAGAAGGTTCAACAGTAAGTATTAACTACTTACCATGGTCATCTGCTGAGCAAGTTGAACGAATGACATTGACCAGAAATACATTAAAGCCAAATTCCAAAGTTCTTATCATTGATGATTTTCTACGTGGTGGTGGAACAATTAAGGGAATGGAACGAATGGTTGAAGAATTTAATGGTGAGGTTGTGGACTCAGTTGTATTGCTTGAGCATACAGGAGATGAAATAAATACCAAAACACATTCACTATTAAAAGTCGTAGATGTAAACAAAGAAAACGAAACCATTAAAGTAGACGTTGGAAACTTTCTTTCATTGTGAAAGTCTATTGAAAAACGCTACTAAATCCCTTAGAATTAGGGCACCAATTTTAGTCAAAAATAGACTAGAATAGATTGAAAATTTAGATAGGGAGTTAGGGGAAAACATGAAGAATCGTTATGTGGTTGTCTTGGCAGCAGGGCAAGGTACACGTATGAAGTCTAAATTGTTTAAAGTCATGCATCCCGTTATGGGACGTCCGATGGTCGGACATGTTGTGCATGCAGCATTAGAAGCAGATGCATCTGAAGTCATTACGATTACAGGTCATGGTGCAGAAACCATTAAAGACTATCTTGGAGATAAAAGTCAATTTGTTTATCAAGAAGAGCAGTTAGGGACAGCACATGCTGTAATGCAAGCGAAGGATTTATTAGAAGGTAAAGAAGGAACGACACTTGTTCTCTCAGGAGATACACCGTTACTTCGTGCAGAAACGTTACAAGAACTCATGGCTTACCATGAAGAAGAAGGAGCTAAAGCAACTATTTTAACAGCGTTGGCTGACGATCCATTTGGCTACGGTCGAGTGATTCGTGCAGAAGATGATTCAGTTAGCAAAGTTGTTGAAGAAAAAGATGCTTCTTCAGAGGAAAGATTGGTTCAAGAAATCAATACAGGAACGTACTGCTTTGATAACCAAGCCTTATTTAATGCATTAGAGCGCGTAAACAACGACAATGCTCAAGGCGAATATTACTTACCAGATGTATTAGAAATTTTAAAAAATGATGCTGAAAAAGTGGGCGCATTCCGTTTAGAAAATATGGAAGAAGCTCTAGGAGTTAATGACCGCAAAGCATTGGCAGAAGCTACTGCTATTATGCGTAAACGAATCAATGAAAAGCACATGACAAATGGTGTGACGATGATTGATCCAGACTCAACGTATATTGATGTACAAGTTGAAATTGGTAGCGATACGGTTGTTGAACCTAACTCATATATTAAAGGTCAAACAAAAATTGGCGAGGATGTATTAATCGGACTAGGTTCGGTTATTGTCGATAGTCAATTAGCTGATGGTGTAACCATTAAGCAATCCGTTATTGAAGAGTCGATTGTTGGTAAAAATTCAGACGTTGGACCGCATAGTCACTTGCGTAAAGACAGCGTACTGGGTGAAAATGTTCATATTGGTAACTATGTAGAAGTGAAAAATGCTACAATTGGTAATCTAACGAGAGCAGGTCACCATACTTATATTGGTGATGCTGAAGTAGGTGTCGATGTAAATATTGGTTGTGGAGTTGTTTTTGCGAATTATAATGGCATGACGAAGAGCAAAACAGTTGTCGGCGATTATACATTTGTTGGAAGCAATTCAAATTTAGTAGCTCCTGTTGTTGTTGGGAAGAATTCTTTTATAGCAGCTGGGTCAACGATTACTGAAGAAGTACCGGATAGTGCATTAGGTATTGCCCGTGCTCGTCAGGTAAACAAAGAAGGATTTCACGAACGCTTTTTTGGTAAATAATGCATGAAATAAAAAACGAATTTCAAAAAGTAATGAGATATATAAATTGGAGGACATATAAATGGGAATTGAAGAGTCACATTTAAAGCTGTATTCATTAAGTTCGAACCGACCATTAGCAGAAAGAATCGCAAATTATTTAGATGTTGAATTAGGAAAAGTAACGGTTAATAAATTCAGTGATGGTGAAACAGCCATCAGTATTGAAGAAAGTATACGTGGAGACCATGTATTTATCGTGCAGTCTACTTCATATCCAACAAATGACAACTTAATGGAATTATGCATTATGATTGACGCTTTACGTCGAGCAAGTGCAAAAACAATTACAGCAGTGATTCCTTACTACGGTTATGCGCGCCAAGATAGAAAAGCTAAACCGCGTGAACCAATCACAGCAAAATTAGTTGCCAACATTCTTACAACAGCAGGAGCAGACCGTATTGTTGCTCTGGATTTACATGCTTCTCAGATTCAAGGATTCTTTGATATTCCAATGGATCACTTATTAGGAGCACCATTACTAGCGAGCTGGTTTATTGATAATAAATTAGTCGGAGATGACGTTGTTGTTGTTTCACCAGACCACGGTGGAGCGACGCGTGCACGTAAACTAGCTGAGTTCTTAGAAGCACCGATTGCAATTGTTGATAAACGCCGTCCGAAACCAAACGTTTCAGAAGTTATGAACATTATTGGTGAAGTAGAAGGTAAAACAGCGATTATTATCGATGATATGATTGATACAGCAGGTACTATTATTAATGCGGCGCAAGCCATCTTAGATCGTGGAGCTAAATCTGTTTACACTTGTGCAACACATGGAATCTTCTCTCCTCCAGCAATTGAGCGTATTGAAAACTCAGTTATAGAGAAAATGATTGTAACGGATTCAGTTTACTTGCCAGAAGATAAACGTATTGATAAAATTGAATTAATTAGTGTTAGTGAACTTATTGGTCAAGCAATTGAACGTATTTATGAAGAACGTTCAGTTTCACCATTGTTCTACAACAAATTCAAAAATAAACAAGAGTACCAATTCGACGATTAATTGAAAAGATTTCATTAACGGAATTAAACGCCTTGCGATTGGATAAAACGTTCAGTCGCAGGGCTTTTTATATACATAATATTTGGGAAGGAAGATTAAATGGACAACATAACAAACGAAAGTTTATTTGATTTACGCAATGTCAGTCAACCGATAGTAGCAGGAGATAAAATTTTTTATCTTGAAACAAACATCGATAAAGATGAGAATAAATACATATCCGCTATATTTCAAATCAATCCTGAAACAAAGGAACGTATCCCTTATGGCGATTCGGGTAGTACGAATATGCAAATTAGCCTCTCACCAGATAAAAATACAATCGCTTACTTATCAAATAACACTAAAGATGAAAAGGTTCAGTTATTTACAATGCCATTAACGGGTGGTTCTGCTACTCAATTAACATTTGAAAAAAATGGCGTTGGATCTTATTTATGGCTTGATGAAAGTAATACCATTTATTATCAAGCATCCGTTAAACAAGAAGACGATAATTCGGATAATGAAAAAGATAGCAAAAAAGACCTTCCTAAAAAGACTGTAAGCACGAAGTTGAATTATAAAATGGACGGACGCGGCGTTATTCCCGAAGATCGTCTATATCAAGTTAAGAAGATTACTTTAGGTGCAACGGAATCAGAAGTTGTTTTTGAAGCGGACCGTGGTATAAACGTTCAATATATCGCAAAAGACGAATCATATTTCCTATACTTTGACCGCTTAGACCCAGATGATGAGTGGGTGTACGGTGGTAGCTTGTATCGCTATGATGTAGCTAAAAAATCATCGGAGCTATTAGTATCGGATATGCCAAAAGGGATGTTCTCATTTGAATTAACGAATGAAACAGAAGATTTGTTTATCCTGAGCGGACATGACTTTGCCTACAAATTTGTTACTCAAAGTGAGATTTATCGTTTTGATCTGAAAGAGAAAAAGCTAACGAATTTAACAGCTGATTTAGATATTAGTGTAGGAGATTCTCTTGTAGGAGATTTCCAACAAAACGTTGGTGGACCAGACTTATGGTGGTTAGACAACGGCAAAACATTCTTATTTAAAGCGACAGAACACGGTAAAATCACTCTATACAAAGCAACGATTGATGGTAACATTGAAAAAATTGTTGATGAAGAGATGCATATTACCGGTCTTGATTTATTTGAAGATAAATCACTTGCAGCGATTACGTATTCAACGCTAACAGTACCAAGTGCACTCGGACTTCTAAATCTAGAAACAGCCGAAGTAACCGATGTCTATCGTCCAAACGATACGTTCTTTGAAACACACGCTGTATCCAAGCCGGAACGATTCTGGTTTAAAAGCGTGAAAGATTGGTCAATTCAGGGTTGGTATATGTCGCCAGTTGATGCAAAAGAAAACCACCCAGCTATTTTATATATCCATGGTGGCCCACAAGTATCTTATGGAGAAACCTTTTTCCATGAAATGCAAGCACTAGCGGCAGCAGGTTACGGGGTGATTTTACTGAACCCTAGAGGTGGTAGCGGTTATGGGCAAGAGTTCGTTGCTTCTATTTTAGATAATTATGGTGATGAAGATTATCAAGATTTAATGAATGGTTTAGATTATGTATTAGAAAACCATCCTGAAATTGATTCGGATAATTTATATGTTGCGGGTGGTAGTTATGGTGGATTTATGACGAACTGGATTGTTACGCATAATAATCGCTTCAAAGCAGCAGTCACACAAAGAAGTATCAGTAACTGGTTAAGTTTCTACGGTGCGAGTGATATAGGACCATCATTTGTAGAGTTCCAACTTGGAAGAGATTTAAGCAAGGCGGATGAGTTATGGCAAATGTCACCATTAGCGCATGCAGCCAATGCGAAAACACCGTTACTGGTTATCCATGGTGAAGAAGATCTGCGTTGTCCATTAGAACAAGGACAACAGATGTATATTGCGATGAAAAAACAACGAGTTGAAACAAAACTTGTGACTTTCCCTAAATCAAGTCACGGTCTATCAAGAAATGGATTACCGAATTTACGTATTCAACGATTGGATGAAATTGCAAACTGGTTTAAAGCGTTTTAAAGATTGAAGAGAATGTAAAAAATATGTGAATTTTTCAAGCCTTAAGACAGGTAAACCCTGTTCTTAAGGCTTTTTCAATTGTAAAAAAGACCGGTTAAGTCACCAAATATAGAAAAACGAGCTCATTTCTGATAAAATAGTAAATACACTACATAGTGTTCTAATCATTTTTTAATTTTTAAAGATGATTTAACGTTATAGATGTGCGTTTTAACGTTAAGTATTTTCATTTAGAAAGAGGGAAAAAAATGAGTATTATCGAATTTAAAGGGGTTAATAAATACTACGGTAAAAACCATGCACTAAAAAATATTGACCTTAAGTTTGAAAAAGGCGAAGTAGCCACATTAATTGGCCCATCAGGATCAGGTAAGTCAACATTGCTTCGAACAATTAATGGGTTGGAAGATATTTCAAGTGGAAATCTATTGGTTCTAGGACAAGATATTACAGACTCCAATACAGATATTCGTCTGATTCGTCAAAAAATTGGAATGGTGTTCCAACACTTTGAATTATATCCACATAAAACAGTCTTAGAAAATGTTATTTTAGCACCACAAATTGTATTAGGTATTTCAAAAGAAGAAGCGATTGAGAGTGCTGAAAAATACTTAACCAGAGTAAATATGTGGGATAAGAAAGATGCTTATCCAGATAACTTATCGGGTGGACAAAAACAGCGAGTAGCGATTGCTCGAGGTTTAGCGATGAAACCAGATGCGATGTTATTTGATGAACCAACTTCTGCATTGGATCCAGAAACAATCGTTGATGTATTAGATGTTATGAAAGATATTGCTTTAAAAGATGGAATGACAATGATTGTTGTTACTCACGAGATGGGCTTCGCTAGAGAAGTTGCAGATCGTGTTATTTTTATGGCTGCAGGAGAGATTATTGAGGACCGCCCAAGTGAAGAATTCTTTGAGAATCCACAAGATGAACGTGCGCGTAACTTTATTAATCAAGTATTCGCATATTAAGGAGAGATGAACATGAAACGAACGAAGCAAAGTATTTTAAGCTTCAGCCTTCTGCTCATCACGTTGCTATTAGTCGGTTGTGGACAAGCAGTAGCTGAAGTAGATATTGGTGAACGAATCGAAAGCCAAGAGACTCCTGTTTTAACTTGGGGTGTAAAAGCAGATACGAATTTATTTGGTTTTTATCATATTCAATCTGGTAAAATTGAAGGCTTTGATATTGATATTGCCACTGCCTTAACAGAAGAAATGACAGGTGGAAAAGGAATCGCTGAATTTGTAGAAGTTACGTCTAAGACACGTATTCCTTTATTGAAGACAGGTAAAATAGACGGCATTTTAGCCACAATGACCATCACGGAAGAAAGAGAGAAACAAGTAGACTTTAGTGATGTGTATTTTAACGGTGGTCAGTCGCTATTAGTTCCTGAGGATTCAGAAATTAATGGGATTGAGGATTTAACAGCCGATCATACAGTATTAGCTATCAAAGGATCGAGTTCAACGCAAAATATGCGTGAGCTCGCTCCACAAGTCGAAGTTCTAGACTTAGAGAATTATAGTGAAGGTTTTGTTGCCTTACAATCAGGACAAGGTCATGCTTTGACAACGGATGATGCCATATTGCTAGGTATGATCGATCAAAATCCGAATTATCGTTTAGCCGGTCAAAGTTTTACGGAAGAGCCGTATGGGATTGCCATTAATAAAGGACAAGATGCCTTTCATCATTTACTAGAAGATGCCTTAGATACGATTCAAGGTAATGGTGTATATGATGCAATCTATGATAAGTGGTTTGGTGAAATGTTGCCAGCGGATGCACCAGGAAGTCCAAGTACCTCTACAACTGGTGCGGCTGAACCAGCATCAACGGAAAGTGGGGATAAATAATGAGTGAACTAGTACAACAATATTGGCCCTTATTCGTCGATGGTGCGCTAAATACAATTTTATCGAGTATTATTGCGCTTATATTCAGTTTAATAATCGGAACAATTATGGGAATGATGCAAGCTTCAACAAATAAATGGGTTCGTGGCATTGCAAATGTGTATGTGGAATTTTTCAGAAATATTCCATTACTAGTTATCGTTATGTTCTTTTATGTAGCGATCCCAATGTATTTCTTTAATATTTCAGGATTTTGGGCTGGTACAATTGGTTTAACCATTTATACGTCTTCATTTATCGCAGATAATATACGCGCTGGAATTGAAACGGTTCCTAAAGGTCAAATGGAAGCTGGATTATCTCAAGGGATGAAACGCAGTAATGTGATGCGTTATATCATTTTACCTCAAGCTTTCCGAATTGTGATTCCGCCATTAGGTAATCAATTTATTAACTTAGTGAAGAACTCTTCTATTCTAGCAATGGTAGCAGGTTTAGACTTGATGTATTTTGGAGACTTCGTAGCGATGGAAACATTCAATACGTTTGATACGTATATTTTAGTTGGTGGTATGTATCTAATCATCACACTACCTTTAACTTTTGCCGTTAAGCAACTGGAAGTTAAGTTAGGCATTCATGATAACTAAAAGGAGGAGATCAAATGAATTTAAGTGGCGCATTTTCTTGGGATAATATTGGTTTTTTACTAGATGGTCTCCGAGTGACTGTCGAAGTAGCTTTTTTCACAATTGTAATTAGTATTCTTATCGGTTTTTTACTAGGAATTGTTCGTTATTTTGAAATTCCTGTTGTATCAAAAGTAGTTGGCGCAATTGTCGATATTATTCGTAATTTACCTTTACTATTGATTATATTCTTTACTTATTTTGCTTTACCACAATTAGGAATTAGTTTAAATGTTTTCTGGTCAACGGTTATAGCGATGTCTATATTTGAAGCATCTATGATTTCAGAAATTTTACGTGGTGGCTTAAAGGCCTTACCAAATGGTCAAATGGAAGCTGGATTAGCGACTGGATTGAAAAAGATAAATGTTATGTTCCATATTTTACTACCGCAAGCGACCAAAGAAATCTTACCTTCATTGGTGAGTCAGTTAATTGCTTTGATTAAAGATACGTCATTAGCAACAATTATTACTCTGCCTGAGTTAACGCATAATGCGAAGATTATTTATGGGCAAGATACCTCATATGTCATCCCTATGTTTATGGCATTAGCAGCATTTTATTTTGTGATTTGTTTTGCGTTATCTGTATTTTCAAAATACTTAGCCAAACGTATGGAAGTAACAAGTCCGGATGCCATTTAATCGGCAGGACCTTTGCATAAAATTTACATTAAATCACCAATTAATTAACATTCACAAGTTATAATCACATTAAGAGTAGCGTATCATTTTCCCCAATATAAAAATGATACTCCCCAATTGCTGCTCAGTGTAATATACGTCTAAATGTAGTCAAGAAAAGCAGAGAACCCACTCTGCTTTTTTTGCTTTTCTAGGGGAGCCTAAGCTATTCGATAAAAGCTCATTATCCAGCAAAATATAGTGGAATAAATTGTCTCGAATTCGAAATTGTTGTATAATGGAAAAGAGTAAAAATAGGAGCGAATAATATCATGATGGATAATATAAAAAATAAAATGAAAGATTACAAACCACAAATTTATGGTGGCCGAAAAGAGTCGGCTGTATTAATTCCGCTAATTGAAGTAGACGGAGAATGGCATATTCTTTATGAAGTACGAAGCAAACTTGTTTCGCAAGCAGGAGATTCATCGTTTCCCGGAGGTAAAGTTGAACCGGGTGAGAGCTATGAAGAGGCAGCTGTTCGAGAAACAATGGAAGAGCTAAATTTAAGTCGTGACCATATAAAAGTATATGGTGAAATGGATTTTATCATTGGTCAATTTATGATTATCCGTTGTTTCGTAGGTGAATTAGTTGGGATTAACGTATCAGATATCAAGCCGAATGAGGAAGTTGAACAGATTTATACCGTGCCACTCAATTATTTCATCGAAAATGACCCAAACTATTTCTCAGTTCACTATAACCCTAGGTTGGAGCAAGAATTTGAAAAAAGTTTAGGTGAAAATGAGTTTGAACGTAAACTAAGAAATCATGGTGAAAAGATCCCGGTTTATGAGATTAAAGATCATTCGTTATGGGGCTATACAGCAAACTTAACCGAGCGATTTGTTGAAATTATTCGAGAAACGATTAAAGAATAATTTGAATTTATTCATTTATTGGTAGTCACTAGTTTGTTTTAGATTAAGTGATGTGATAAAATAATGGGTGTTAAGATACACAAACGACATTTTGTGTATGTAATAATAGAAACACAGCTTTTTTAAAACAGGAGGAAATGAAAATCATGAACTACAAGAAATTAGTTAGTTTATTTGCTGTATCTACATTAGCTTTAACAGCTTGTGGAACAACAGACGAGCCAGAAGAGACACCAACAGATGATGTAGAAGACGTTGAAGAAACTGAAAGCGCATCAAGTTCAGCAGACTTAATGGATATTGCAGCACAAAACACTGGTGACGCATTCCCTGAATACGGTTTATACGTACCAGGAGCATGGACAGCAGAAGGACGCGTTGTTGAATATGCAGCAGGCGAAGCAGCTACAATTCCAGTAGCTATCACAAGTGACCACGCAGAATACAATGTTTACTTATTAGAAGACGGTGTAATCACTCAAGTGGTTTCAAACGAACCAGAAGTTGCTTTAACAGTTGAATCACCATCAGCAGATACTGAATATGTAGTTGGTGTATCACCAGATACATTAGGTGAAGCTGGAGACGAAGTTGCAGCAGAAGACTTCTACCGCTCAGAAATAGTTATTTTTGAAGAAGCAGCACCAGCAGCTGAAGAAGCTGAATAATCGTTAATCAATATAGA
>CAZTXI010000019.1:10565-14237 GCA_964617265.1 uncultured Carnobacteriaceae bacterium
CATTTATGCAAACCGCGTAGAATATGCTATAATCGAACTACTTTTAAATAATAAACTGGGTGAGGAATCTTACCCAGCTTTTTTGCATGTATAGAGAAATATTCAGGAGGCACAACATGAAATTAATTATTGGCTTAGGTAATCCAGGCAAGGAATATGAAAAGACAAAACACAATATTGGCTTTATAGCTTTAGACGCATTAGCAGCAAATTTAGGATTATCTTTTAATAAAACAAAATTTAAATCAATTTTTGCGGAAGGAAACATTGGGACTGAGAAAGTTGTTCTGATTAAACCGCAAACTTATATGAATCTGTCCGGAGAATCTGTTCGTCCGTGGATGGATTATTATAATTTAACCGAAGAAGATATTGTAGTTGTTTATGATGATATGGACTTACCAGTAGGTAAAATTCGTCTGCGTCAACAAGGCGGACATGGTGGCCATAATGGAATAAAAAGTCTGATTCAACATTTAGGGACGAAACAATTTAATCGAATCCGTATAGGAGTGGGCCGTCCATATCCAGGTCAGGATGTTATTTCACATGTACTCAGCTCGTTTTCAAAAGAAACCGTCGATGATATGAAAGAGGCTGTTCACGTAACAGGCGATTCAATCAAACATTGGGTAGATGGACACACGTTTCTAGAGACGATGAATGAATTTAATTAAAGTATAGAAAGGAGTAGTTACACATGACGAAAATACTTGAATTTTTAACTAAAAAAGATAACTTTAATCGCGTTTTAAGTGGCATTACTCCGGATTCGGCACAGTTAGTTACTGGTATTGCGAACTCCGCGAGGGCGATGCAAATCGCAATGGTAGCACAAGATCGAATTGAACCGACGATTGTGTTTACACCAAACGTACATCAAGCAAATGTATTACAAAACGATTTACGTGAATTTTTCCCTGAAGAAAAACTATTTGTGTATAACGTTAACGATATGGTACATGCGCAATTATCCGTTGCTTCACCGGAGGAACAAGCCGAACGAATTGAAACACTGGAATTTTTATTATCTGGTGAACATGGCATTATTATTATTCCAGTGGCAGGGGCACGACGTTTACTGCCACCTAAAGAAATTTATGAACAAGCTCATCTTAAAATTGATTTATCCAGTGAAGTGGAACTAAATGCTATCATAAAAAAATTAGTCGGAATGGGGTACGAGCGTGAGCAAATCGTTGCTTCACCTGGTGAGTTTAGTGTTCGTGGTGGCATTATCGATGTTTATCCGCTAACACAAGAATACCCTGTTCGAATTGAGTTATTTGATATTGAAGTGGACTCTATTCGGGCATTCGATGCTGATACGCAACGATCTTTAAACCGTTTAGATAATATAATTATCCCACCAGCAACGGAAGCCATTTTACCAACAGAAAATTGGCAAGCAGCAACTGAACGATTAAAAGTAGCCTACGAACAAACGAATGCAAAATTAGAAGATGAAGAAGAGAAAGATGCACTGGCTAAGAACTTAATGCCAGCTATTGAAGCCCTTGAAAATGGGAACTGGCACGAGAGTTATTCTTATTACAATTCATTTTTATTCGAATCATCACAAACGATTATTGATTATATTCCAGAAAATGCAGTGATTGTTTATGATGAATACCCTCGTGTTTTAGATAGTAATCAAAAAATTGAGGAAGAAGAAATTGACTGGATCGAGAATCAAATGAACCACCAAAAGTTTTTAGCCGGTCAGGAAGTTAGTCAAAGCTTTTTGGAAAATCAACACCGTCTAAAACAGCCGAAAGTTTACTTCTCCATGTTCCAAAAAGGAATGGGTAGTATACGTTTTACAGCCATTCATCATTTCCATTACCGTGAAATGCAGAGCTTCTTTAACCAAATGCCTTTAATTCATACAGAAATGGAAGCGTGGTTGAAGAAAGGCGTAACCGTTCTTGTTATGGCTGAAAACAATGAGCGTGCGGAACAAATCCAAGCAACGTTTAAAGATTTTAAAATAGATGCAGAAATCCATGAGCGAGACGCTGCAATTGAAGATGGTACCTTACAGATTTTACCTTACACGGTTCAAATGGGATTTGAACTGATTGAAGAGAAAATAGCCGTGTTAACGGAAAAAGAAATGTTTAACCGACCGATTAAAAAACGTCGCCGTCAGTTAAATATTACAAATGCAGAACGTATCAAGAATTATAATGAGTTAAACCCAGGCGACTATGTTGTTCACGTGAATCACGGAATCGGTAAATATATTGGGATGGAAACGCTAAAGATTAAAGGCATTCACCAAGATTATTTATCTGTTCAGTACCAAAAAAATGACCGGGTTTTAATTCCAGTTACGCAATTAAATCTATTACAAAAATATGTGTCGGCTGAAGGTAAAGAACCACGCATTCACAAATTGGGTGGCACAACATGGGCGAAAACGAAGTCCCGTGTTCAAAAACAAGTTGAAGATATTGCCGATGAACTGATTGAGTTATATGCAGAGCGAGAAGCGAAAAAAGGATTTGCCTTTTCAAAAAACGGTTCTTATTACCAAGAATTCGAAGATGCCTTCCCGTACTCAGAAACTCAAGATCAGCTTCGCTCGATTAAAGAGGTCAGCGCCGATATGGAAAAACCAAAACCAATGGATCGCTTAGTTGTAGGAGATGTTGGTTATGGTAAAACAGAAGTTGCTATGCGTGCCGCATTTAAAGCCGTAAATGATGGGAAACAAGTAGCCTTCTTAGTTCCGACAACGGTATTGGCGCAGCAGCATTATGAGTCATTTATCGATCGTTTTATTGATTTCCCAATTGAAATTGAAATGCTCAGTCGTTTCCGCACGAAGAAACAAGCTGATCAGATCAAAACGAAATTACGAAAAGGTCAAATTGATATTGTTATTGGTACGCATGGATTATTAGCTGAAGGTGTTCAGTTCCAAGATTTAGGTCTATTGGTTGTCGATGAGGAGCAACGTTTTGGAGTGAAACATAAAGAACGGATTAAAGGTATTAAAAAAGACGTCGATGTTCTGACACTTACAGCAACTCCAATTCCACGAACACTACACATGTCACTAGTAGGTGCTAGAGATTTATCTGTTATTGAAACACCACCTGCAAACCGTTACCCTGTGCAAACGTACGTATTGGAAATGAACGGCTTAGTTATAAGAGAAGCCATTGAACGTGAACTAGCTCGGGGCGGGCAAGTATTCTTCTTGCATAATCGAATCGACTCAATTGAGAAACGGGTATTAGATATTGAAAACCTTGTGCCTGATGCGAGGGTTGCTTATATTCATGGGCGCCTAACCCAAACACAAATCGAGAACGTCTTATTTGAATTTGTACAAGGAAATTACGATGTTCTTGTGACAACTACGATTATTGAAACAGGTGTTGATATGCCAAATGTGAATACACTCTTGGTAGAAGATGCTGATTATATGGGGTTATCACAACTTTATCAATTGCGTGGGCGAGTAGGACGTAGTAATCGAATTGCCTATGCTTACTTTATGTATGAGCAAAATAAAATTTTAAGTGAAGAAAGTGAAAAACGACTGCAAGCTATAAAAGAGTTTACAGAACTAGGTAGTGGATTTAAAATTGCGATGCGTGATTTATCCATTCGTGGAGCTGGAAATTTATTAGGGCAGCAGCAATCTGGCTTTATTGATTC
>CAZTXI010000020.1:0-6049 GCA_964617265.1 uncultured Carnobacteriaceae bacterium
CGACAAGTGGTTTATCGCAGTTTTTATCACCCTATATTGGACAACAAGGTGCTGCGATTGTTATCTCGCTAGTGGTTACGGTGTTAACCCTTATTTTTGGGGAGCTATTGCCGAAATCAATCGGTCAAGCCGTTCCTGAAACGTATTCTCGTTTTTCAGCGGGCATTTTAAATTTAGTTTATCGATTATTTAAACCGGTTGTTTGGTTTTTAACCAAAGCTTTATCGTTTTTACAATCCCTCTTACCGATTGATTTTTCAAATCAAGAAGATTTATTATCGTTTTCGACCATTCGTGAAATTGTCGTGCAAGGAGGTAAGCAAGGTGTACTTGAGACAGAAGAAGTTGGCATGATGCAGGGTGTTTTAAAACTAAATCGTAGAAATGCGCGAGAAGTTATGGTCCCTCGTCGTCAAACGTTAATGCTGGATTTAGCAAAAGGTAAATCTGAAAACCACGCCTTAATATTGGATACCATCTATTCAAGATTGCCTGTCTATGAAGAAACGCCTGATCAAATTGTTGGATTTCTACTGGTGAAAGATTATTTACGAGCAGTAACGATTGCCGGAGATTATAACGAGGTCGATATTCGAGATTTAGCTTATGACCCGTTGATTGTTCCAGAAACGTTAATGTTAGATGATTTATTTGAAAGGATTCAACAAACAAGTAATCATATCGCCATTGTAAAAGACGAGTATGGTCAAACAGTCGGAATTATTACATTAGAAGATATTATTGAAGAAATTGTTGGTGAAATCTATGATGAATCAGACACCGATTTACATCCTGAAATGGTCGAAAAAATAGATGAGCAAACATGGATTATAGAAGGTCTTATGAATATGAATGATTTTAATGAACAATTTAAGACTATTTTAACGAGTAATGAAGTCGATACGATTGGTGGCTATTTTTTATTGAAAGCTCAAATTATTCCAAGTGAAGAAAAAATCGGCACAACTTTGCGTGTTGATGATTATGAAATGGAATTAATGGCCGTAGCAGATGCGAATGTCAGTCAATTGAAGCTGACTCGCTTAATCAAAGAATAACGAGTAATGGGTACAATTTATTAAACAATAAAAGCTACTTCCCTATAGCGTAATCGTGGGAGGTAGCTTTTTTATATCATGAAGAAATAGGTCTTAGTCTTCTATTTCAAGAACATGCAAAATACCGGATGCGCTTTGGAGGTGGAGGATGACTTCTTCTTTTTGAGTTTGATCTCCAAGTTCTAAATTGACGGTAAAAATTAGTTCGTTTTCATGACGATGAGGCTGTGCTTCATTTTCGACTTTGAGGTTGGTAATTTTAATATCTGTTTGTACCGTATAGCGCATGAAACTAGTGAATCCGTCTGTTGAATGAATCATCAGCGATAAGTCGGATTGCGCGGCGCGATCGAGTACAAATTGTTTGAAAGGTTTCATTAGGATAACAATCCCCATAATGGCGAATCCTCCGATGATGGCCATTTCATAAAAGCCGATACCAATCCCTAAACCAAGGGCGGCGGCAGCCCATAATCCAGCAGCGGTTGTGAGTCCTTTGATACGATTATCGCTGGTGACTAGAATTGTTCCGGCACCGATAAAACCAATCCCGCTAACGACTTGTGCGCCCATACGGGTGACATCGATATTCTGTCCGGGATAAGTAAGGGCAATATATTCATTGGTCATCATGACAATAGTCGCGCCCATACATACGAGCATATGTGTCCGCATACCAGCAGCGCGGTGTTTGATATCGCGTTCGGTTCCAATCATTCCACCAATTAATATTGCTAAAAACATGCGAAAAATAATGGTAATTGTATTGAGTTCATTAAGATTTATTTGGATGGAATCAAACATGGCTAACCCTCCATTTCATTTTGTTTATCTATTTTCATTATTAATATCAATTGGTTAGCTGTCAAGGGTTTTGTCTTTCATTTCATAAAAGGTAAAAGTTGAAATTCAATCGGTTGCGTCTCGGATTTTACGAAACGTATGCTATAATATGGGATGAATCTTTGAGTAACAGGAATTATATTAGTAGACAGGAGCATTATTCATGAAAGTTGCGATTCAAAATAATGATAAACCCGTTTCAGTCGAAGTTGCGAATAAATTAACACATTTATTAAAAGAAGAAAATATTGAAATTAATCAAACCAACCCGGATATTCTGATTACAATCGGTGGAGATGGGACTTTGTTATCAGGCTTCCATCGCTATGCGCATCAGCTGGATTCGATTCGGTTTATTGGGGTGCATACTGGGCGATTAGGCTTTTACACGGATTGGCGTGAGTACGAATTGGAATCATTGGTTGAGAGTTTAAAACATGATGATGGCGAGTCGGTTTCTTATCCGTTATTAGATGTGACGGTTGTTTATGAAGGGGACCGCGCGGAAAATAACTTTTTAGCCTTGAATGAGTCAACGGTACAGAAAGTTGGCGGCACACTAGTGAGTGATGTTTATATCGATGATGTTCACTTCGAACGCTTTCGAGGTGATGGGATTTGTGTGTCTACGCCGACAGGTTCGACGGGATATAGTAAGTCGGTTGGCGGCGCTGTTTTACATCCGCGTATTGAGGCTTTACAACTATCTGAAATTGCATCGATCAATAACCGTGTTTACCGTACCTTGAGTTCACCGTTGGTTATTGCGAAAGATGAAGAAATTATTATAAAGGCGATAAACTCAGATGAATTGCTGTTGACGATGGATCACATTACAACACGGGAAACATCGGTTAAAGAAGTTCATCTAAAAATTGCGGACGAGTCGATTCGATTTGCACGTTATCGTCATCTGAATTTTTGGGATCGCGTGAGCGAATCCTTTATTGGAGAGAAGAATTAAATGACGGCACAATGGATTGTAGAAAAAGGAGACCCTGAACGATTAAAAGACTTCTTAAAAGAGAAGGGCATTTCACGACGCATTATTGGTCGGACAAAATTTCACGGTGGGACTTTTTTAGTGAATGGTCATGAAGTTCGCGTAAGAGAACCATTGGAACCAGGTGATGAAGTTCAGTTGAAGCTTCCGATAGAGGAGCCGAACCCAAATTTAGTATCTACAGACGAGCCACTTGAAATTTTATTTGAAGACGAACATTATTTAATTGTTAATAAACCGGTTGGATTAATATCTGTTCCGTCACCTGCTCATCGTGGGGATACGGTAGCGAGTCGGGCAAAACATTATTACATGGCTCAGGATTATCGACACCAAGTTGTCCATATCGTGACGCGCCTGGACCGCTATACGAGTGGTGTCATGCTCATTGCGAAGCATACGCTGGCACATTCTATGATGGGACAATTGTTGGCGCAACGTGAATTAGTTAAAGTTTATGAAGCGATTGTCGAAGGGCATTTTGGTGAAATGAAGGGCATGGTGGATGCCCCCATAGCTAGGTCACCGCATTCGATTATTGAGCGGATGGTTGCTCCGGATGGGAAAGCATCATTAACTGAATATAAGGTGCTCGCGCATTTAAAAGATGATTTGTCGCATATTCGACTATTATTGCATACGGGAAGAACGCATCAAATACGTGTGCATATGTCTCATTTGGGACATCCTTTGGTAGGGGATGATTTGTATGGTGGATCGATTGAGTTAATGGATCGGCAAGCGTTACATTGCAGCCAATATATTTTTGACCACCCTTTCACGGGTGAGCGGATAGAAGTTTCTGCTCCACTACCAAGTGATATGCAAGATATTGTAAACCGTAAGATGGAGTGAATAGATTGGCGAAGAGAAGAAAATTAACGAAGAAACAACGTGAACGCCGCAATAAAGGATTACTAGGAATATTTATTGTTTTGCTGATATTTTTAGGCGGTTATATTGCTGGGCGACGAGATATTACGTTGGACCGAATGATTGAAAAATTAGATGAAGCAAAAATTAAAATTGAGCAACAACTAACCGATATGGATACACCACGTTTGGATCCTCAATCGGTGTCAGGGCAAATAAGTCAAATTCACATCCTAGATGTGGGACAAGGCTCTGGTATTTTACTTATTTCACAAAATGGTACGTCCATATTAGTTGATACAGGCCGTTTTGATGACTCTGAAAAACGTATCATTTCATCACTGGATACTTTTATAGGTCTAGGTGGAACGATTGATTTATTAATATTCTCGCATAATGATGCGGATCATATTGGTCACGGGGATTTGGTTTTAGAATATTATGATGTCAAAGAAGTTTGGATGAATGGAGTAGACAGTACATCGAAAGTTTACGAGAATGTATTGGATGCGATTTTGGAATCCGATGCAGATTATGCTGAACCGAAGGCTGGAGAAGTATTTAAGCGTGGCGATTTTGAAATCGAAGTATTGCATCCAGCAGTAGATAGCCCGCAGAAAAATTCGAACGATGAATCGATTGTGACACGCATTTCCTTTGATGGTATTTCGTTTATGACATCAGGTGACGCATCGATACCACGTGAAAATGAAATTATTAAACGTGCTGGTAATATTCAATCAGATATTATGATGTTGGGGCATCATGGGGCAGCAAATTCGACAGGTGAAAAATGGGTTGAAGCAGTGAATCCAACATTGGCATTTTACCAGGCGGGAGTCGGGAACTCCTATGGGCATCCAACTCCTGAAGCACTTGAGCGAGTAAAGTCTGCCGATATACCGGTATACGGTACGGACGAGTTAGGAACGATTTCGATTTATATTGATGAAGATGGCGAAGTAAACGTAGAAACAGAAAGGTGATAGCATGAGAGCTAAAGCTGTGTATGAAGAACTGAATGGTGAAATGGCTGTGTTTATAGTTGATGGTATTTCAAAAATATACCATATCCCGGTGAGCAATCTACCAGCGGATGCCAATCTTCGGGATGTTTATGAAGTAGAAGTTCAGGGTGCTGAACTGCATCTAATTAAAAAATTACCTGGAGAGCGTGAAACTCGTTTAGAGGCTAATCGATTAAAACGAGCTGAATTACTGAAACGAAGAAAGTCGAATAATTAATATTGCAAAAAAGCATCCACTCTGTGATAGGAGCGGATGCTTTTTATTTGATTATGTCACTGGAAAATTAAATTGATTTCACCATGGTATGGTGAGGGATGCCAGCATCCATAAATTCTGCACCTTCAATTTGGTACGCTAATTTTTCGTAAAATGGAATTGCCGCATTCTGCGCCCCTAATGTTAATGTGTGCCCACCTAACTCCGCCACTTTTGTCTCAACTTCTAGCATAATGATTGCACCAAAACCTTGGTTGCGTCCATTCTTTTGAACGGCCACACGTTGCACCTTATATGTGTGATCGCCTAAATAATATATCCGAGCAGTCGCGACTGGTTCGTGCCCTTTATATAAAACAACATGTTGAGTCTGATCCTCTAACTCATCAATTTCATCAGCTACTGATACACCTTGCTCCGTTACAAAAACATCATGCCGTATCTGTAAGGCATCTTTATAAATATTTGAATGAATATCCGTCGTCCACTTCGTTTTGTATCTTATATCCATCTATCTCCCACACTCCATTCTGCTTCCGATAGCATAACAAGAAGAAAAGAAAATTTCGAGAAATTTTCTTCCTAAAATCATTTAATTTCAGTGGAGGGTTTTCGCTCGGCAGCGAAAACCACCCAAAACCGTATTTGGAGCCTTGAAATTGCAGAATATGGTGAGCCACCGTCGTCGAAACTAAAATACGACGACGGTGTGATGCTCCACCGACTTCGAAAATGGAATACGACGACGGTGTGATGCTCCACCGACTTCGAAAACGAAATACGACGACAGTGGTATTTTAGTTCTTGAAAATAATAGTATTATTAGGGTCTACATAGTAGATTTTGGGAGCAAGTCCTTTAAACTGATCCGCTATTTTTATATAGGGTAGATTTTTATTTATATAGTATGTAAAACTACTGTTGTGAACAACTTCAAAATGTATATTACAAATTTTAGATAAATAACTTGTCGAAACTTGCTGATTCATAAAGGCTAACAAATGTTTACGCATGAGCGGCTGATTAT
>CAZTXI010000020.1:6149-14163 GCA_964617265.1 uncultured Carnobacteriaceae bacterium
GAAACTTGCTGATTCATAAAGGCTAACAAATGTTTACGCATGAGCGGCTGATTATAGGTTAGTACACCGTAATCACAGATGGTGCGCACGATGGCTTCTTCGCGTGATTCGTGTAGGCCGCAGGAACAGATGACGCTATTTTTCATAATTTCAACCTGAAAAGAGTGGCAGTTTGCACAATAAATACCGGGACGAATATGGTCTTCAATTTCAGTATTCTTAAGCGGTTGGGGCTGAAATGGGTTATTTATTTCATAATGTTCTAGCATCTCTATTACTGCTGTTTTATCGAGTAGATTCGCCCGAATACGTTTCTCTTGTTGAATAATATCGAAAATAAAATTACGAATCCCATTTCGCGTTACGACACGAATTTCTTCCAATGGCGTCTTCATTACAACTTCATGATCATCTCCAGCAAAAATAACGGCTGATTGAACACCAATGTTTGGTGAAAGACGCCGACACATATTCTTTAAATGAATGTGGTTTGCACGAATCTGCTCAAAAGGATTTAGACTTGTTTCAGTTTGATTATAGAAACAGCGCCCATCCTCATAAACGAACAACCCCTGATACGTTTTCACTTCAATGACATATACTTGATAGCGAGTCAGCAAAATTAAATCACATTCAAAACGGTCAAAATTCTTAAGCCAGACATTTTGAAGGACTATCCAATCCTTTGGCGAATGGTCCTCTAAATATTGGAACACTTTCCGCTCACCTTGTGTACCAATATCTAAACTCTTAAATCGACTCTTTTCTTCTTTGAAATAATCTAATCCTCGAATGGAACAGATCGCATCAAAATCGTAAGCACTCGGAAATTTTACATCAGCCATTTGTAATCGCAATAATTGTTTTCTCATCATAAACTCCTCCTTTAAAATAACCCCCTATATATATAATTTGCTAAAAAAACGAAAATTCGCGTTTTAAAATAAAATAATTTTACGAAAGTGGGTTTAGTCTTCCATTTCACCCAAAAAAACACTAGACTAGGGCGCAATGTGGTATAATGATGTGGAAGAATTACAAACAAAAAGGAGGGGGAAAAACGTTGACTTCAGATCGTATTAAGCAATCGAATGCTTATTCATTAATTAAAGACATGCGAAAAGGATTTCTTGTTCTTAAAATAGATAAGGAAAAGCCAAATGATCCCTCGCAGTACACCATTGTCGATACAAATCGCTCGTTTAAGCATGTACTCGGTAAAGATAATGAGACGATACTCGGAAAGAAAATAAGCCAAATCATTCGTTTGAACCATGTTGACTTAGATATGTTAGCGAATGTGGTAAAGAATGAAAGTTCGAAGCAAACAGAATATTATATTAAAGAAATTGATGAGTGGCTGTTAATCTCTGTTTACTATTCACAATATAAACATTTGAATGTGATCTTTGAAAATATAACGGAAAAGAAAATCACAGAAAAGAAACTAATTGAAAGTGAAAAAAACATGAGTCTGACGCTTGAAGTAACAGGCGAAGGTGTATGGGAATGGTCAGTAGATGGCAATGTGAAACACAATAAACAGTGGTGCCATATTCTTGGATTGGATGAAAATAAATTAACGCATCCATTCGATGCTTATAGAAGTCGGATTCATCCGCATGACCGAGAAGATGTACTAGAGCGAGTATATAATTCCATTCAAACACAAGAAATTTTTCATCATCAATATCGGATGGTGCGAACAGATGGTAGTGTCATTTGGGTAGAAGACCGTGGTGTAGCAGTACTTGGACCAGATGGTAAGTTTGAACGAATGCTAGGAAGTATGAGTGAAATCACGAATTACATAGCCGCACAAAGAAATCTGAGTCTAGAAAAAGAAATCTTAAAGTCCACACTACTATCCGTTGGGGATGGGATTATCGCGACGGATGTAAATGGCAATATTACCTTAATGAATCCGGTAGCCGAAGATTATTCAGGCTGGCTATATTCGGAAGCAATGAGTTTAAATATTTCTGAGGTTTTTCAAATGGTCGATTCTGAATCGGGTCAATCCTTGTATTTCTTTAACGAACCTGAATCAAAAGACAAAATTTATCCTAAAATTCAAAATGAGCAAGCTACTGTCATGACAAAGTATGGAAAAGAGTTTGTGATGAACTATAGCATTTCACCGATTCGCTTGTCTAACGAAAAACTAAAAGGCTTTGTAATTGTGTTCAGAGACATCACCGAGTTGGTCGAATATCAAAACGAGATTGAATTCATGAGCTATCACGATGACTTAACAGGTATCTATAACAGAAGATATGTCATGGGAGCACTTGATCGCCTAGACTCACAGATGTATTTTCCGCTCACAATGATGGTGATAGATATCAATAAACTCAAATATACAAACGATACGTTCGGGCATACAATGGGCGATCGCTTAATTAAAAAAGTTGTTAAAATTTTAAAACAAGTTTTCCGTCCACAAGACATCATTTCAAGAATTGGTGGCGACGAATTTTTAATCTTATTGCCTAATACAGTAGAAGCTGAAGCCCAAGAGCTGAAAGATAAGATCTTTGGTGAAATGAAAGACCATCAAGTTGCTGGAGTGCCAGTATCTGTTGCGGTTGGGTATGCAACAAAGCATAAAATTGAAGAAGATGTGCAAGAATTATTGACAGTTGCCGATAACAGAATGTATAGAAACAAATTTGCAATAAAATAGAATAAGAAATATAAAATGACAGACTGCTTAGTTTGTCATTTTTATTTGTTGAAGAAGAATCCCCTAGATTTCAACAAAAATCTAGTTAAATCTATTGCAAGTTTGAGATTTTACTTTAAAATAAATAAACGTGTTAAGATAGAAGATGAACGACTATAGAGATTGAATTTTAGGAAGTGTAGATAAACATGCAAGTTGATAAAAAAACATTACAACAAGAAGTAGAACAACGACGTACATTCGCGATTATTTCTCACCCGGATGCTGGTAAAACAACGATTACAGAAATGTTGTTAAAAATGGGGGGCGCCATTCGCCAAGCAGGAACAGTAAAAGGACGTAAAACAGGTAAATTTGCTACATCTGACTGGATGGAAGTTGAGAAGCAGCGTGGGATTTCGGTAACGAGTTCGGTTATGCATTTCAACTATGATAATAAAAGCGTCAATATTTTAGATACCCCAGGTCACGAGGATTTCTCAGAAGATACTTACCGTACGCTGATGGCGGTGGATTCATCTGTGATGGTTGTCGACACAGCAAATGGTATCGAAGCACAGACTGAAAAATTATTTAAAGTTTGTCGTATGCGTGGTATTCCGATTTTTACATTTATGAATAAATTAGACCGTGACGGACGCGAACCGATTGATTTAGTGGAAGAGCTTGAAGAAGTTCTTGAGATTGATTCATATCCGATGACTTGGCCAATTGGAACAGGTCGTAGCTTAATTGGAGTCTATGATATTTACAATAACCGTATTGAATTCAATGATCCAGACAAATGGAATAACGGTGAAATGTATTTAGCTTTAAATGAAGATGGTGAAATCGAAGGTGACCATCCATTAAAAGAAGACCGTTTATACAAACAAGTTTTAGAAGAAGTAGAGTTACTTAAAATTGCAGGAAATGAGTTTTCAGAAGAAGCGATTGCTGCAGGGGAATTGACACCTATTTTCTTTGGGTCTGCACTAACTGGATTTGGTGTCGAAACGTTTTTAGAAACATTCTTGAAATTTGCTCCAAAACCAACAGTAACAGTGAGTAAAGATGAAACAGAAATTGAACCAGCTGCAGAAGATTTCAGTGGTTTTATCTTTAAAATTCAAGCAAACATGGATCCAAAACACCGTGATAGAATTGCATTTGTTCGTATAAGCTCAGGTCAATTCGTGCCCGGTATGGAAGTCACACTTTCACGAACAGCAAAAAAATTCCGTTTAAATAACTCAACTCAATTTATGGCGGAAGACCGTGAAATTGTGAAACACGCAGTTGCAGGTGATATCATTGGATTATACGATACAGGTAACTTCCAAATTGGCGATACCATTTTTGGTGGTAAAGAGAAAGTAACGTTTAAGGACTTACCACAGTTTACACCTGAAATATTCATGCAAGTTGAACCGAAAAACGTGATGAAACAAAAGTCTTATCACAAAGGAATCGAGCAATTGGTTCAAGAGGGTGCGATTCAACTATACAAAACTTACCACACAGATGAATATATTTTAGGTGCGGTTGGGCAGTTACAGTTTGAAGTTTTTGAGCACCGTATGCAACACGAATACAACTCAGAAGTTGTTATGAAACCAATGGGTAAACGAATCGCAAGATGGATTAACCCAGAGCACTTAGATGAGAATATGAGCTCGACGCGTAGTTTATTAGCTCGTGACCGTTATGATGAGCCTGTTCTGTTATTTGAAAGTGATTTTGCATTACGTTGGTTTAGTGATAAATACCCAGAAGCTGAATTATATTCATTGCTTTAATTCAGTTAAATAAGAGGTGACAATATGATTAAAAAAAATTGGAAGAAACTATTATTTCCGTTTTTAAGTATTCTTTTAATGGCTTGTGGCATTGTTTTAATACCAGAAGACATGGCTACATCGGATACAGCACCGATAGAAGATGATTTCACATCTGTTATTGAAGGTGAAATGTACGACACGCCTTATGAAGTGGCCATGTATATTGAACTATATGGTGAATTGCCAGAGAATTATTTAACTAAAAATGAAGCCCGTGATTTAGGGTGGATTGCGAAAGAAGGTAATCTGTGGGATGTCGCTCCCGGCATGAGTATTGGGGGAGATTACTTTGGTAACTTTGAAGAATTGTTACCAGAAACAGATGACCGCGATTATTATGAGGCCGATATCGAATATGAAGGTGGCCGTCGTAATGCTAAACGTTTAGTGTTCTCTAATGACGGTTTGTATTTTTATACGGATGATCATTATGAATCCTTTGATGAAATCAAAGTAGGTGAAAGTGAATGAGAGAATTTATGATTGATGGGCAACGTATGACGAGTGAAGAAGCTATTTACATTCACTTAAATCGCCTGTTTTGTTTCCCAAATAATTTTGGAAATAATCTGGATGCACTTTGGGATGTTCTGACAGAAGAAACAGAAGCGACTATAATTCACTTTGAATATACCGATGCGTTATTAAACACTATACCAGAATATGGTAAAAAACTAATTAGACTATTTGAGCAATTGAATCGTCGAACAGATAATTATCGTGTTTATTTTTACCCTGATGAAATGAACCACGACTAACTTTAAAAACATAATAAAAGCCTGCTTCCGTTTGGGAGCAGGCTTTTAGTTTATTCACTTTCTTCTGTATTATCGATTTGCGTTTCGTCTGTCTCATTACTATTCGTTTCGGTTGGCTTATCTTCGTTTGCACGTTGAACGACGATTTCATTTTCATCATTAACGGTTACTGAAATGCCACCAACTTCTGGATTTTCAAGATAGAATTCTGCAATCTTATCTTCGATTTGTTCTTCAATCACACGACGCAATGGTCGAGCACCCATATCTGGGTTGTAGCCAATATCGACTAATTTTTCTTTTGCTGCTTGATCGATATGGATTTCAATATCGTGTTCAGCCATTGATTCATTGATTTCTTCTAACATGACATCGACAATCGCCAGTAAGTTTTCTTTCGATAGTGAATTGAATTCAACAATCGCATCGAATCGGTTTAAGAATTCTGGTTTAAAGTACCCACTTAACTGGTTTAAGATGGATTGTTGTGTACCGTCTAATGCTGCACCAAAACCGACGTTTGCTTCCGTTGTGCCAGTGCCTGCGTTACTTGTCATAATAATAATGGTATTTTTGAAATCAACTACGCGACCTTGAGAGTCGGTTAAGCGACCGTCTTCCATTATTTGTAAGAACATATTTAACACATCAGGATGCGCTTTTTCAACTTCATCCACTAAAATTAAACTGTATGGGTTACGACGAACTTGTTCCGTTAATTGACCGGCTTCATCATAACCAACGTAGCCTGGAGGAGAACCAATCATCTTAGATGTTGAGTGACGATCCATATACTCACTCATGTCTAAACGAACATAGGCGTCTTGGCTACCGAATAATTCATAGGTTAGTGCTTTGGCTAATTCTGTTTTACCAACACCTGTTGGTCCAACAAATAAGAAGGAACCAATTGGTCGATTTGTTTTACGCAGTCCAATACGGTTACGGCGAACTGCTCGTGTTATTTTATCAATCGCTTGATCTTGACCAATAACGGATTTAGCCAGTTCTTTATCTAAATCACGAAGTTGGGTTTGTTCTTTTTCTTTCAGATTCCCAACAGGGATACCAGTTTTGATTTCAATGATATTGATTATATCTTGTTCTGTAACAATTGGAGTGTCTGATTCAGGAACTTGTTGATCAAGCATCTCTTCGTATTTCGCAATTTGATCACGGTAGAATGCTGCTTTTTCATAATCCTCACGATCTGTTGCATCTGTTTTAGCTTTTTCAGCATCATTAATCTTTTCTTGAATAACTTTTGGATCTTGTACTTGGATCGTTAAGTTTTTCTTTGAGCCTGATTCATCTAGTAGGTCAATTGCTTTATCGGGTAAAAATCGATCTTGAATATAACGATCGGATAAATCAATTGCTGCACGAATCGCTTCATCTGAATATTTTACGAGATGGTATTTCTCGTATTGGTCTTGGATACCTTTCAAGATAATCATTGTTTCTTCAAGAGTGGGTTCGTCAACACGAACCGGTTGGAAACGACGTTCTAAAGCGGAGTCTTTTTCAATTACACGGTATTCATTTAAGGTAGTCGCTCCGATTAATTGAATTTCACCACGGGCTAGGGCTGGTTTTAAAATGTTACCAGCATCTGTGTTGCTTCCTTCAGCTGAGCCAGCTCCGACAATTTGATGAACCTCATCTATAAATAGGATTATATTTTGATTATCCGTTAATTCCGTAATTAATTGTTGCATTTTTTCTTCGAATTGCCCACGAATACCTGTCCCTGAAACGAGGGAAGCGACGTCTAGTTGAATAATTTCTTTATCCGCTAGTTTTTGTGGGACTTCACCATTAATAATTTTTAGAGCCAATCCTTCTACGATAGCCGTTTTACCAACACCGGCTTCACCAACTAATACGGGGTTGTTTTTACGGCGGCGGTTTAAGATCTCACTAACGCGTTCGATTTCTTCATCTCGACCAATGACACCGTCAATTTTTCCTTCGCGTGCCATATCATTTAAATTGATACCATATTCTGCAAGGATACCGCCTCGACCACTTTGATTTCCTTGTCCTGATCCTGGTCCACCTTGATCAGATCTTGGTTGCTGGATTCCTTGATTCCCTTGGTTTTGTGCTGCACCGAATGCTCGGAATAAATCATCAAAACTACCAAATCCGAATGGGTCTGTATTACGGTTAGGCGTTCCACCTTGACCAGTTTGTTGTCTAATTTCACGATAGCATTTTTGACATACATCGATTTCACGTCTTTGACCATTCACTCGAGTGGTTAAATGGATAGTTGCTTCATTTTCTCTACAACGTTCACAAAGCATAAAAAGCCACGTCCTTTCGATTTCTAATCTTTCGTTTATTTTAAAATGTTTTATCCAAAAAGTCAGTTTCTTTGTTTGTGAAATAGGATATTGACCATTACTGACCTTTATAGAGTTATTATACTTTGACCTGTTCTGACTTTCAAGTTAAACCACTTTTTTATAAATAAAAGTATAATCCAAATATTTTATAATCTTTTTTTAGGTTTTCATTTCACCAAAAGCACTTGGGGTTTGGAGTTATGGACTTTAGGAATAATAAAGGTTGAGAAAAAATAGCAGTAATGTTATTCTAATAGAGATGATTGATGAAATTGCTTCCATTTGTGGAGCAAGATAGTCCATCTAAAATTTATATACAAAAAAGGGGTATTTAAATGGAAAAGAAAGAATTTCATATTACAGCAGAAACAGGTATTCACGCACGTCCAGCTACAATGT
>CAZTXI010000021.1:0-14073 GCA_964617265.1 uncultured Carnobacteriaceae bacterium
ACTAGAGGTTATTTAATGGTTAATCTATTTTAATACTGCTTGGATCGATACCTAATATTTTTGCCATCTCTTCATTAATAACTAATTCTAAGTCTTCTGAAGTTTCAACAGCAATTTCAGAAGGATCTTTTTCTTCTTGTAGGATGCGTAATGCCATACGGGCTGTTTGGCGTCCAAGGTCATAGTAATTAATTCCGTATGTAGCTAAGCCACCATCAACAACCATACCTGTAGCTCCTGCAACAACAGGAACTTTATACTCGGCAGCTACTTCACCGATAGTTGCCATTGTAGTAGCCATTGTATTATCAGTTGGAAGATAAATTCCATCTACATCTTGAGCTAAACTTGTTATGGTCGTTTGTACATCATTTGAAGTTGTAACTGTAGCAACAAGAACTTCTACACCTGCTTCTTCAAGTGCTGCAGCAGCCAAATCGGCTTGAATTTTTGAATTCGGTTCACTTGAATTATAAGCAATCCCAATTGTTTTGGGTTGGTCAATAAGTGAGAGGAGAAGAGACGTTTGCTCTTCAATTGGTACCATGTCACTTGTTCCAGTTAGATTTCCTCCAGGTACTTCGTTTGAATCGACTAATCCTGAGTCTTTTGGATCCGTTACAGCAGTAAATAATATAGGATTTTCTGATTCAGCTAATGCCAATGATTGAGCGGCAGGTGTCGCGATTGCTAATGTTAAGTCATTATTGCTTGATAATTGCTCACTCATACTCTGTAAATTCGATTGATCACCTTGTGCATTCATTTCTTCAAAAACAATATCTAGACCTGAATCTTCTAGTTCTTTGATGAAACCTTCTTTTGCATCTGTTAAAGAAACGTGTTCCATAAATTGCAGAATACCGACATGGATTGTATCCGAAGAAGCAGATGTATCCTTGTCGCTACCACTACAAGCTGCTAAAGTTATCCCTGCTAATCCTATTGAAATCGCCGTCGTTATTTTCTTTCTTAATGTTGTTGTCATTTTTTCTCCTCCTAATATAATCTTTTCATAAAAACAAAAACACCACTCTAGATAAAATAATCTAAAGTGGTGCATTAAAAGATATAAATTGGCTTAGCCGCTTTAGATTATTAGATCTATGCGGCAGTTGGAGCAACTTTAAAAGGTTTAGCCTCATAGATACAAACTCAAATGTTTGGTTTGTGTTTGCATCCATGAGCGTTGACCATGTCCACAAACACTATCTAAAAAAGCTAAAGAAGAATAGGTTAGTTTTATTAACTTGTTTGATTTGTTGTAACATGTTCTTCACTCCTTAAATGATTAAATATACTTTAAATGAAATCTGTTCAATTGTAAAGTGATAACTCATAAAAAGTTAATTTTTCTAATTGAAAACTAACCTAGAAGCATAGCATCATCATTGGCATCTTTTCCGCTCTTTTCTTTAAATAAAGCTAATAAATCAGAAACAGTTAACTGATCTTTTTCTTCACCTGATACATCGACTACAATACGACCATTATCCATCATAATTAGTCGATTACCAAAATCTAATGCTTGATTCATACTATGCGTAATCATTAACGTTGTAATCTTTTTTTCTGAAACCAATTTATTTGTTAAATTTAGAACCATTTCACTTGTTTTGGGGTCTAGAGCTGCCGTATGTTCGTCTAACAATAGTAATTTTGGTGTTACGATAGTTGCCATTAATAAGGTTAAGGCCTGCCGTTGTCCACCAGAGAGTAGACCAACTTCCATTTTTAATCGATTTTCTAAGTTTAAGTCTAATTGTTTTAGCTCTTCTTTAAACATATCACGTTGTTCTTTTTTGATTCCGTATCCTAAACCTCGTTTTTTTCCACGTTTTAGGGCTAAAGCAAGATTTTCTTCAATCGTTAAACGAGAAGCTGTTCCCATTCGAGCATCTTGAAATACCCGACTAATAAATTTTGCGCGTTTATACGTATCATCTTTTGTCATGTCTTTACCATCCAATAATATTTTACCGGTATCTACTGCATAGCTTCCTGAAATGGTATTTAGTAAAGTTGATTTCCCAGCACCGTTTCCACCGATCACCGTAATAAAATCACCTTTATTTACGGTGAAGTCGAGTTGTTTAAGGACATGGTTTTCGTTAACCGTCCCCATTTCAAAGATTTTATTGATTTGTTGTAATTTTAAAGTAGGGGTTATCACTTATACCATCTCCTTTGGTTTGGTAGTGTTTTACTTCCAAAACGACTCTTGAATTTTTCTTGAATGACCGGTAAACGTAATGCGAGTGTTAACAGAATAGCAGAGAACAGTTTTAAGTCTTGTGGATCGACTCGCATTTCTAATACTAATAATATTAGAAGTCGGTAAATAACGGATCCTGCAACGATTGTTAATAATCGTTTAGCGATGGTTAAATTACGAACAAGAACTTCTCCAATAATAATTGAAGCGAGTCCAATTACGATTGTACCAATACCCATACTAATATCTGAGTAACCATTGTTTTGAGCAAGTAAGGCACCCGCCATTGCATTTAATCCGTTACTTAACATATAGCCCATTAAACGAGTCACATTTGTTCGAATACCATTTGCTTGACTCATTTCATTATTGTCACCGGTCGCTCGAATCGCTAAACCTATTTCAGTATTAAAGAATAAGTGTAAAAATATAATAACGGCTGCTACCGTTAAACTACCGACGAGTAATACACTTGTTGTTTTACTCACACCAAAACTTTCAACTTGTCTGAATACAGTATCTTGTCCAAGTAAAGTTAAGTTGGCTTGACCCATAATTCGTAAATTTATGGAGTATAGACCAGTCATGGTAATAATACCGGATAGAAGAGGTGGAATTTTCCACTTTGTAGTGAGGTATCCAGAAATAAAACCTGCTCCCATCCCACCAATAATAGCGATCACAATAGACAACCATGGCGCGACTCCTTTTATAATTAAACTAGCTGATATCGCCGCTCCTAAGGGAAAACTTCCTTCAACTGTTAAATCTGAAACATTTAAAATTCGAATCGTAACGTATATTCCGATTGCTAAAATAGACCAAAGTAGCCCTTGGGATATACTTGACAATAATAAATCCAATATTCTTCCTCCTAGTTAATCCATTGTAATACTATCTGGATCAATTCCAATGGCGTTTGCCATTTCTTGATTAATAGCAAGCTCTAATTTTTCTGAAATCTCAACTGATAAATCAGCAGGGGAGACACCATTTTTTAATATCTCAATTGCCATTTTTGCTGTTTGACGACCCAGTTCTTCGTAACTGATACCGTAAGTAGCGAGTGCTCCACCTTCGACTTGATTTGAATCGCCCCCAACAACGGGTAAATTATGTTCCATAGCAACTTCACCAACAGTTGCTATTGTACTAGCAATTGTATTATCGGTTGGTATATATAAACCATCAATTCTTGATGCTAAACTGGACATAACTTGTTGTACCTCGTTAGTTGAAGTAACGGTAGCTGTCTCAACTTTAATGCCTTCTTTTTCAAGAGCTTCAATTGCTAAGTTTGCTTGAATTTCAGAATTGGGTTCACTTGATGAATAGATGATGCCAATTGTATCTGCATCTGGGACAATAGACAACAATAACGCTATTTGTTGATCAATCGGTACCATATCGCTTGTACCTGTTAGGTTACGCCCGGGCTTTTCATTACTATCAACTAATCCAGCATCTACAGGATCCGTAACAGCGGTAAATAATATCGGTTTTTCTTGTTCAACAGTAGCTAATGATTGAGCTGCTGGTGTTGCAATAGCTAACATGAGGTCTGTATCATTAGCAAGTTGCTCACTCATGCTTTGTAAGTTTGATTGATCGCCTTGACCATTCATCACTTCAAAATTAATGTTCAAATCGGAGGCTTCTAATTCAGCCATAAAGCCGTCCCTTGCAGCGGATAGTGAGTTATGCTCCATAAATTGTAAAATACCAATTGAATACTCATGATCACCATCGACTGTTTGATTCTTAGAACCACAAGCACTTAATAATACACCAATGACTAAAATAACAATTGTACGTAAACTTTTCTTCATTTCCATTTCCTCCTTTAATTTAAAAATAAAAAAATACCCACTTAGAATGAATCTAAGCAGGTACGTAAATAGTATAAATTAAAGTTCACCACTTAGATTATTTCATCTATGTGGTCAAATTAAGACTGAAAAAGCTTTAACCATCACAGATACAAACTCATATGTTTTGCATATGTTTGTACCCATGATTGCTGGTCACGTCTACAAACAGTATCTATAATAGCTAAAGTAAAAACGGCTAGTTATTTGATTATTTAATTGTTTGTTCAACATGTCCGTCACTCCAAAAATTTGATGGACTAAGGATAGCTTTTAAAAAATAGAATGTCAAGTGAAAGATTAAAGAATTTTCATTTTACGTTAATAAAGATTAAAGGTAGTCATTTTAGAATTAGCAATGAAATATTTTATGTTAGAATAAACAAAAGAGGTGATTTTGTGCAATATGATGTGGCGACACCGAAACAATATTTAAATGCACTAGAAGAGGACTGGCGTAAAGAAAAATTATTACAAATACGGGAAATGGTCTTGAGCTATGCACCAGAGCTAGATGAATCCATTCGCTATAAGATGTTGAATTTTGGTTTAAACGATGCGGATGATTATGTATTTGCTTTGAATGCTCAAAAACATTATGTGAGCCTTTATGTAGGAGATATTGAAAAGATTGATCCGACTGGAGAGATGTTAAAAGAGTACAATCTAGGGAAGGGTTGTGTACGTGTTCGTAAGACATTAGATATCGATAAAACGCAATTACAAGAATTTATAAAACAATCAATTGATTTATGGCGCAATGGGAAAGACATTGATTGTTAATTAACCTAGAACGGCGGTGTAAATTATGGGTGAAAAAGAAAAAGGGTCCTTTGGTGATTTCGATAATGGGTCAGGTATTGCGATAGGCTTGTTATTAGGCATTGTTTTTGGGTTAGCTTTAGATAATCTTGCAATCGGTATAGCGTTAGGTGTAGCTTTTGGTGCTGCTTTTGGGAATCAAGGTAAAACGAAACAAAAGAATGATAAACGAGGTAATGATGATGAAGGTAACAATATTGAGTAAAAAGGTGGGAATCCCCACCTTTTTTATAATGAATCGATTTAATCATCAAAGAAATGCTTCCGTTTAAGAAAGATATACATTAAGAGACCTGCAATTATAGCAATCGTAATCATAATAAAGGTTCCAAGCGGATGATGTTCAAATGGTAATCCACCCGTGTTCATTCCCCAAAGTTCTGCTATGAAACTCGAAGCAGCAAGTACAATTGAGAGGGAACTTAAAAATTTCATCAACATATTCAAATTATTACTTACGATATCAGAATAAAGACTACTTACAGCATCGAATAAATCACGATAAACGTGAACTAATCGATTAACTTGGTTTTGATATCGATTTACTTTTTGTAATAATTCATTATCATCAAATTGTTCAAATTTTTTGAGGCTGTCTATCGCTATTTCTTGTGTTTCAATGATGTGTTCTAAGATGACTAAGTTTTTTTCTGTTTCTGTTACTTCTTTTAGAATTTGATTATTGGTTTGGCGATTAGCTTGTTTACTTAAATAATTAATTCGTTGTTTATGATTATCAAGTTCTTGAATAAAATTGCGATACGTAAGTAGAGTGGCACATAAGATTAGATCTTTGATTGTATGAATATCCTCAAGGTGAGATGAAACAAGTTCATCATACAAATTTGAATAGGAATCTTTTATAAACCAAAATGATTCATTTTCTGAAAGAATAAATACATGGGTCTCAAGTCTCGATTCAACGTCCGTTAACGGTGTTGTTGACTGAATATTGGAAAAAACGAGAATATTGATTGGTCCTAATTGGTTATTTGTAATTTTTTCATGGCGTGGGGCAACTGATTTTATCTTATCAAAAGAGAATAAATCGTTCGGTAAGTTGTACGAAGCTAAAAAATCATTTTCTTCTTTTTGCGATAAATCCTTATAAATAGATAAATTAAGTGCTGAGAATTGAATATTTATGTTTTTATTTTTTAAGTTAAACATATCCTGACCCCCTTATTATCATTATTGTATGCTTACTAATGGTAAGGGTCAAAGCATTTAAGCTCTAATAAAAGATGAATTATAAATTAAATGATAGTTTTTAATCAGATATACCGATATAATAGATAAACGAATATAAAATCATATTTCATTAGTAGGGAGAAGGTTCATGAAATGAATATAAAAGAAAATTGGTCAAAGCTATTAGGCTTATTATTGATTACAGTATTAGTTTATTGGGGGGCCAATAATTTAACAATCATTCAATCGTTCTTTGCATTATTAAGTTCTGCATTTATGCCTTTTATAATTGGTGGAGCGTTGGCATTTATACTGAATATTCCAATGAGCGCGATTGAAAAACAGTTAATAAAACTTACGGGAAGCTATAAGAAATGGTATCGGGCATTAGCTATTGTAGCTTCATTTTTATTAGTTATATTGTTCTTTTACTTTTTAATCTTCCTAATTATCCCTGATTTACAACAAACCATTACATCGTTTATTGATGTAGTACCCGCAGCAGTAAAATCAATCATTCAATTTGTAACGGATTTTATTGAAAATAATCAAAGAGTAGTAGAATATGTTCAAAATCTGGATATTGATATTAATCAACTACAACAGCAGGCAATCTCAACGATTCAAAATTTTGCCACAAGTTTAATCGGTAATACATTGAATTTTGTATTATCATTTATTGATAGCGTGGTAACCATCTTTATTGCTGTTATATTTGCCGTTTACATTTTATCGATAAAAGAAACGCTTGCTAGACAATTTAAAAAATTGATTTATGGCACGATCTCATTAAAATGGGCAAATTATTTTGTAAATGTCGCTAAGAAAGCAAGTGAAATTTTCTCTAACTTCGTAGGTGGACAGATTACTGAAGCGATTATTTTAGGCGTTTTGGTTTATCTAGGAATGACTTTATTAGGTTTTCCTTATAAATTATCAATTTCAGCCATTACGGGAGCTTTTGCGTTAATTCCAATTTATGGGGCAATTCTTGGTGGAGTAGTTGGATTTATCTTAATCTCTGTTGTAAGTTTCCCTCAGGCAATAGGATTCATTGTCTTCAGTGTTGTCGTTCAACAAATTGAAGGAAATCTCATTTATCCTCGAGTAGTTGGAAATAGTGTTGGTTTACCTGGTATATGGGTTATGATGGTTGTAACAGTAGGTGGATCATTATTTGGGTTAGTCGGCATGTTAGTTGCTGTTCCAACGATTTCATTAATATATTCTTTAGTTGCTGCTACGATTAATCATCGACTAGATCAAAGGCATTTAACGATTGAAACAGAAACAAGTGATGTACAGAAAGTATACAAATCAAGATAACCAAAGAAGGACAGAAGCCAAAGAGATGCTTTTGTCCTTTTTACTATTTACGATGATGTTTTAGTTAATGAAATACCTAAATCTAAAGCGGCCTCATTTAATAATTTAATCGCTAAATCAGTACGTTTTGTTCCGATAATGGGATACTCTTCTTCAACAACCAATGCTGGTATAAGATCTAAACCAAATGTTTCTGCACGTTTAAAATCTTCTTTGATTTGCTCTTCAGTAGAAGGATCTTCGTAGTATTTTAAAAATAAATCAAAATCGACATTTTGAGACATAATAATATCGGCAATCACATCTTCATCTGCAATATTTTGATTGTCAGAATATAAAGCTTTTTGAAAGGCATCAAATAAATCCCATTCATTTCCACCAGCTAAAGTCGCTGCTTGAATGGCAATCATAGGTAGCCGGCTCGTTGGCATAGGGAAATCGGTTTGTTTCATTCCTTCTATATTAAACCGTTTTTCTTCATCAATCCGATTGGCTATTTCCCATTTGTTTTCAAAGTCTGAATCTTCTTTTACATCGTCCCATCGAAGAGGGAACCCCCGATGAATAATATTAATTTCGGGATACTCAGCTACAATTTCACGCATTCTTCTAGACATGATAAAGCAGTGTTCGCACAATACGCTATGATAAAATTCAACGTTCATTCATTAACATCCTTTCAATCTTACTTTACAATTTTAGCATACCATATGAGTTGTTATTGTTATAGACACATTTTTATTATTGGTAAAATAATTCAACCCAAATATATAATGTATTCATAGATTTAAAATGATGAATAATTGTTTGTGAACTATTTAATCAATGATTGCATTTTCAGGTTGAGTGAACTAAAATAATTAAAGTGAGTTTTTTGTAGGGGGATTATGAATGTTAACAAGTAAGAAAAGTAAAATTCAAATGAAAGATTTAATTTCGATAGGTATTTATACAGCAATCTATTTTATTATTTGTGCAATTGCAGCAGGGATTACAGTACTAATTATTCCCGGTTATTCCTATGCATTTATTCCAGTAATTTCTGCATTATTATCTGGAACAATTTACATGCTAATGGTAGCAAAGGTTCCGAAATTCGGGGCAATTTCAATTATGGGATCTATTATGGGGATTTTCTTTTTAATCGTTGGTCGTTTTACAGGAGCAACAGCTATTGCCGTAATCATATCGATTTTAGCTGATATAATTGCTTATGGATTTAAATACAAAAATAAACTAGGGATCTTATTTAGTTATATTGTTTTTTCATTTAGTTTAATCGGACCGGTTGTTCCAATGCTGTTTTTCCCATCATTTTACATGGATCAATTAGCTGATCAAGGTCGCGATTTGAACTATATAGAAGGTGTGTTTGCTAGTGTATCAGAGTATACTGTGATTATTTTAACTGTATTAATTATTGTGATGTCTATTGTGGGTGGACTTTTTGGACAACGAATGATGAAAAAACACTTTGAAAAAGCTGGGATTGTATAATGAGTAAATCATTTGATCCAAGAGCTAAGCTAGTGTTAGTCATTTTAGCAGCTATTTATGTCACTATTGATTTAACGATACTACAAGAAATTTTATTAATAATCATTTTTACGTTGCCATTTTTTATATCCAAACTTTATTTAATCGGGATTACTTTTTTAGTTATTTATAGTTTTCAATTGATAGGAAGCATATTTATTTTACCGTATGTAATGAATCCGTTCTTTCTTTATATTACATCCTTTATTTTTAATGGGTTCCGTTTATTACTACCGGGAATTATAGCAGGAACATATGCGATTAAAACTACAAAAGTTACAGAATGGATCGCAACTTTTAAAGCATTACATTTTCCAAATTGGTTACTTATTCCAATTGCAGTTATGTTACGATTTTTCCCAGCTATTAAAGAAGATTATCAACATATTCGAAAAGCAATGGCTTTTAGAGGGATTGGAACGAATCTAGTAGATCTTCTAAAGCATCCAGCTAAGACATTTGAGTATATTCTAATACCATTATTAATGAATGCGACTCAAGTAGCTGAGGATTTAACCGTTTCGGCCCTTACAAAAGGGCTAAGTCTACCTGGTAAACATACATTTATTGTTGAGTTGAAGTGGACAAGCAAAGATTGGCTATTAGTTATGCTCGCTTTTCTTCCGTTTATTTTATCAATAGGGGGCTCATTTATATGGTAGAAATGATTAAAAGTCAGCAAGTTTCTTTTCAATATTTACATACAACAGAGGCTTTTCTAAAGAATATTAATTTAACCATAAATCAAGGGGAATGCGTCTTAATTTGTGGATCGAGTGGTAGTGGAAAATCAACTTACTCTCGTTTGTTGAATGGTATTAGTCCAAATTATATCGAAGGAGAACTCCTCGGAGAGCAGTATACGGGTAACTTAAAAGCAGGCGAAAGCCCGATTGAAGAATATGTTCCAGTTGTAGGAAGCGTATTTCAGAACCCTAAAACACAACATTTCACAGTGGACACAATGAGTGAATTGGCTTTTCCTCTTGAAAATACAGGAGCAGATCCTGATTATATTCGAGAGAAAATTAAGCAGATAGCAAAAGATTTTAAAATTGATCATTTATTAGGTCGAAATATTTATAAGATATCTGGTGGAGAAAAACAACAGATTGCCTTTGTAGCAGCGAATGTTTTAGAACCTTCGATTTTAATATTGGATGAAGTTACTAGTAATCTTGATCAAGAAGCGATTAGTCGAATTCGTGAAATGGTTATGCAATTAAAAAATCGTGGTCTAACGATTGTCATTTTTGAACATCGACTAGCTTGGACAAAAGATTTGGTTGATCGTTACATTCTATTAGAAGATGGTGAAGTATCTAAACAATGGAACGCAGATGAGTTTAATGAGTTAACAAATGAAGAACTCTATCAATTAGGATTACGTTCAATGGATCTGAATGCACACCGTAAACTAATCGAACAAAAACTACTCCAAACTAAAAAAGAATCGCATAAATTGCTTACAACGGAACATTTGTCAATTGGTTATTCTAATCATACGGTATTGTCAAATTTAAATTTAAGCTTTACTGAAGGAGAAATAACGGGATTACTTGGAGCAAATGGTACGGGTAAGTCAACTCTAGCCAATACCTTGACAGGGTTACAGGAGTCTATTTCAGGTATTATTAATTGGAAAGGGCAACCTATTTCAAAGAAAGAGTTAATAAAAAAAAGCTATATGGTTATGCAAGATATGAATTATCAGCTGTTTAGTGATTCAGTTGAAAATGAAATTTTACTTGGAGCTAAATATCCTGAACATTTAAATGAGTTATTAGAGACACTTAACTTACTAGAACTGAGAGACAGACATCCAATGAGCTTGTCTGAAGGACAAAAGCAAAGGGTAGCTATAGCATCAGCACTTTTATCAGGAAAAGAAATTATTATATTTGATGAGCCAACAAGTGGGTTGGATTATGAACATATGCAGAGATTCGGAAAGTTACTAACCAGCCTTAAAAAATCGAATGCCGTTATTATTGTTATTACGCATGATGAAGAATTAGCATCAATATGGTGTGATACAATTATAAAATTGAATAAATAAATTTAAAAAGTCTAAATATAAAAATTTAGGCTTTTTTTAATTGTAAATCCTGATTATAAAAATCGGATAGTTAATTATTGAGCAAACTTTCAGTAATTTTATATAGAAAAAAAGCTAATAAAAATAATAATGATACCGCTTACTAATGTTATTTACTTCACAAACTATCAATTGTATAAATTTTCCGGAATTGCAATATAGTCATAGGAACCTAATCACATAAGCATCTTTATTTTAAAATGAATACGTTTTCAACATGTTAAAAGAATCACAAATGACTTTACAAACAAAAAATCTTCGTCTATAATGTGAATTAGTTAACAAACAAACAAACAATAAAATATAGGAGATGAAATCATGGTTGAAATGATTAAATCGAAGGAAGAAGTAGCAAAAGAACAAGTAGATAAATTAGTTGAGAAAGGTGTAGTAGCTTTAGAAGCATTTAAAAACTACACTCAAGAAGAAATTGACCATATAGTTGCAAAAGCATCTGTAGCTGCATTAGATCAACATGGTAAATTAGCAAAATTGGCTATTGATGAAACAAAACGTGGTGTTTTTGAGGATAAAGCAACTAAAAACTTATTTGCCTGTGAGCATGTAACGAATCATATGCGTCACATGAAAACAGTTGGTGTTATCGATGAAGATGATGTAAATGGTGTAACTACTATTGCAGAACCATTAGGAGTAATATGCGGAATCACTCCGACTACAAACCCAACTTCTACGACTATATTTAAAGCATTAATTTGTTTAAAAACTAGAAACCCAATTATCTTTTCGTTTCACCCAGGTGCTTTAAATAGTTCGGCTGCGGCAGCGAAGGTCGTTTATGATGCTGCGGTACAAGCTGGTGCGCCTAAAGACTGTATTCAATGGATTGAACAGCCGTCGATGCAAGCGACAGATGCATTAATGAACCATTCTGATGTTGCGACAATTTTAGCGACAGGTGGAAATGCCATGGTGAAATCAGCATATTCATGTGGTAAACCAGCAATGGGTGTTGGTGCTGGAAACGTTCCGGCATACGTTGAGAAAACAGCAGATGTTAAACAAGCTGTACATGATATTGTTATGAGTAAATCTTTTGATAATGGAATGATTTGTGCTTCAGAATCAGCTGCGATTGTTGATAAAGAAATATATTTAGAGTTTATAAATGAAATGAAAACTTATCACACCTATTTCGTGAATAAAAAAGAAAAAGCATTATTAGAAGAATATTGTTTTGGAGCTAAAGCAAATACGAAAGCTGCTTTAGAAGCTACTTTGAATCCAAATATTGTTGGTATTAATGCATCTGTTATTGCTAAAGAAGCTGGTTTCAATGTTCCTGAACACACAGCGATTTTAGCTGTAGAGATTGATAAAGTTGGACCTGAAGAGCCAATGTCTCGCGAGAAACTATCTCCAATTTTAGGGATTTTAAAATCAACTTCAATTGATGATGGTATTGAAAAAAGTCGTAAAATGGTTGAGTTTCATGGTTTAGGTCATACGGCTGTAATTCATACGGCAAGTGAAGAATTATCAAAACGTTTTGGAGAAGAAGTAAATGCTATGCGTTTAGTTTGGAATTCACCTTCAACATTTGGTGGGATTGGTGATATGTATAATGCATTTAAACCATCGTTTACGCTAGGGTGTGGTTCATATGGACAAAACTCTATTGGAGATAACGTCAGTGCTGAACACCTCTTAAACTATAAAAAAGTTGGGAGACGAAGAAATAACATGCAATGGTTTAAAATACCTTCAAAAATATACTTTGAGCGCGACTCGATTCAATATCTACAAAAAATGCAAGATGTTGAAAAAGTAATGATTATTACAGACGATTCAATGGTCGAATTAGGATTCCTACAAAAAATTATTGAACAATTACATCAAAGAAGAAATAAAGTTGTTTATCAAGTTTTTACTGATGTAGAATCTGACCCAGACATCACAACAGTTAAACGTGGTACAACATCTATGCATCAGTTCCAGCCAGATACAATTATTGCATTAGGTGGTGGATCACCAATGGATGCTGCAAAAGCAATGTGGTTATTCTATGAACAACCAAATGTAGAGTTCTCAGATTTAGTTCAAAAATTCTCTGATATTCGAAAACGTGCTTTTAGATTCCCAGAATTAGGTAAGAAGGCTAAGTTCGTTGCAATTCCAACAACTTCAGGTACAGGTTCTGAAGTGACGCCTTTTGCAGTTATCTCAGATAAAGAGAATAATAAAAAATATCCATTAACAGACTATTCACTAACTCCAACTGTTGCAATTGTTGACCCAGCATTAGTTATGTCAGTTCCTAGTTCAGTTACAGCAGATACGGGTATGGATGTATTGACTCATGCCGTTGAAGCATACGTATCTGTTATGGGGAATGATTATACGGATGGTTTAGCTTTACAAGCGATTAAATTAGTATTTGAACATTTAGAAAAATCTGTAGCGGTTGGGGATTTTGAATCTAGAGAGAGAATGCATAATGCTTCTACTATGGCAGGAATGGCATTCGCTAATGCCTTTTTAGGAATTTCACATTCAATGGCTCATAAAGTAAGTGCCCATTTCCGTACGATTCATGGTCGTACGAATGCGATCTTATTACCATATGTCGTACGTTATAATGGAACAAGACCTTCAAAAACATCAAACTGGCCTAAATATAATATGTATCGTGCAGATGTACATTATCAAGAAATTGCTAAGATGTTAGGTTTACCAGCGTCAACACCAGAAGAAGGGGTAGCTTCATTCGCTAAAGCTATTTATGACTTAGGTACCCGAATCGGTATTAAGATGAGTTTTGAAGGGCAAGGAGTAAATGAGAAAGACTACATGTCTAAAGTTGAGGATATTGCTTATGAAGCCTTTGAAGATCAATGTACACCATGTAACCCAAGATTAGCTTTAGTATCTGATATGGAAGAAATCTTGAGAGATGCATACAAAGGATACGAAGAACAACCAGGACGTATTAAATAAGCAGAAAAATTAATCAATCAGAAAAGGACAAAGTTCATCTTGAGCTTTGTCCTTTTTTA
>CAZTXI010000022.1:0-13721 GCA_964617265.1 uncultured Carnobacteriaceae bacterium
TACACACACGCAAGGCGTTCTAGCGTTTGTATAAAAAAATTACACACACGCAAGGCGCTCCAGCGTTTGTATAAATAAATTAGGCACACGCAAGGGCGTTTCTGGCACGGTCTCCGCACTTATTTCACGAAAAAGGTCTTCGATATCTTCTGGTCTAATCAAAAGTATTATTAAAAGTTATTATAAATTCGCAGAAAATTGTACTATCATTAGGATAAGAAAGCGCTTTATATATTGGCGCGATAAAGGTCAGGATAGCGAGAAGTGAGTCGTTATTTCACAGCGGAAGGAAGATAACATGAGAGAAGTAGTTATTGTAGCAGCAAAAAGAACGGCAGTGGGCACATTTGGTGGGGCATTCAAAGATGTGTCGCCTGTTGAATTAGGGCAGGTGGCTGTACGCGGTGCGTTAGCGGATGCGAATTTGGACGCTGACTTAGTGGACGAAGTGATTTTGGGGAACGTACTAGGGGCGGGCCAAGGACAAAACGTGGCGCGTCAAGTGTCGATTCGAGCGGGGATTCCAGAGACTGTACCTGCTTTTACGATCAACAAAGTATGTGGTTCAGGCCTGAAATCAGTTGTTTTAGCGGCTCAAAGTATTTTAGCAGGGGACAATGAAATCGTCGTTGCTGGCGGTACGGAGAACATGAGTATGGCACCGTATATTATCCCAGGTCAGAGATGGGGCCAGCGCATGGGAGATGGGCAACTAATTGACACGATGTTGAAAGATGGCCTAACGGATGCGTTTAACGATATCCATATGGGAGTGACCGCTGAAAACATTGCCGAGCAGTATGCGATTAGTCGAGAAGACCAAGACCAGCTGGCAGCGGCGAGTCAAAACAAGGCAGAGGCAGCCATAAATGCCGGGAAGTTCACGGATGAAATTGAGCCTGTATCTGTTCCGCAACGAAGAGGCGAGCCGATTATGGTGGACAGTGACGAGTATCCAAGAGCCGGTGTGACAGCGGATGGATTAGCAAAATTGCGTCCAGCATTCAAAAAAGATGGAACGGTAACAGCAGCATCTTCATCGGGTATCAACGATGGGGCGGCGGCGATTATTTTAATGAGCAAAGAAAAAGCAGCCGAATTAGGATTAGAGCCGTTAGCAACGATTAAATCATATGCGAGTGCAGGAGTTGACCCTAAAATTATGGGAACCGGACCTATCCCAGCAACGCAGAAAGCTCTCGAAAAAGCGAACATCACAATCGACGATATCGATTTAATTGAAGCGAACGAAGCGTTCTCGGCTCAAGCACTTTGCGTCGTCCGTGGGCTAGAAGCGAACATGGACAAAGTCAACGTAAATGGTGGAGCCATCGCGATCGGACACCCGATTGGAGCAAGCGGTGCGCGTATTTTAGTAACGTTATTGCATGAAATGAAACGCCGTGACACCAAGCGAGGCCTAGCGACATTGTGTATCGGTGGCGGACAAGGTATTTCAATGATTGTAGAGCGTTAAGGTGAAATGAAACACCCAAAAATATGAGGAGGCATTATGAAAGAATATAAAGCAATTTTATTAGCTGTAGAAAATAATGTAGCAACCCTTACGATTAATCAACCCGAATCACTTAACGCACTAACGGCAGAAATTTTGCGTGAAATTGGTTCAGCGTTGGATGTTGTAGAAGCGGATGAGTCGATAAAAGTACTTGTGGTAACGGGTAGTGGCGAGAAATCTTTTGTAGCAGGAGCCAATATTAAGGGCTTTGTTGAAATGGATCAAGAAGCTGGAGAGGCATTCTCAAAATTAGGAAACGAAGTATTTTACAAATTGTCGACCTTAAGACAACCCACGATTGCCGCAGTTAATGGTTATGCCCTAGGCGGCGGAACAGAGCTCGCATTGGCATGTGATATCCGCATAGCATCTGAAAACGCAGTGTTTGGGCAACCAGAAGTTGGTTTAGGTATCCCACCAGGATTCGGTGGAACGCAGCGATTGCCACGTTTAATTAATCCAGCGATTGCGAAAGAGCTGATTTTTACAGGACGCAATGTGCGTTCAGATGAAGCAGAGCGAATCGGTTTAGTGAATAAAGTCGTTTCACAAACAGACCTAATGACTGAAACGCTGAAATTAGCAGAACAAATCATGAAAAATGCACCATTAGCAGTTGAGAAATCAAAACAATTAATCAATGCTGGCTTAGATATGGACCTAGCAGACGGGCTTCAGTTGGAATCAGAGGGATTCGGCCTTTTATTTACGACAGAAGACCAAAAAATCGGAGCCAAAGCCTTTATTGAAAAAGAAAAACCAACATTTAACCGTAAATAAAAATGTACGAGAAAGGAAAAGAAAATGGTCATGACAATCGTTAATCATACTTATTCAGAAGATATTTTTAACTACTCTTCTAAATTAACAGACGGGGAGAAGCGAGTATTGGCTCATCTTCGTGAACAATTAGAAGAAAAAATTCGTCCGCATTTAATTGATGCGACAGAAAATGCCTACTTACCAAAAGATATCATTATGGATGTGTTTAAAACAGTTCGAATAATGGATCATCCAGATTTATTTGAAGGGCGCGAAAACGCTTGGAGAACGAGTGAAATATACAATGCTTTTCTATATTTAGAATTGGCTCGATTTGATCCATCTGTTGCAACGTTTTATACCGTTCATGGAGGGTTAGGCTACAACACGATTCTAATTGGGGGAGACGAAGCACAAATTGAGCGCTTTGCCTCGAAATTTAGAACATTTGAATGGCAAACTTGTTTTGGGCTAACCGAACCCGATCATGGATCGGATATTGCGGGTGGTTTGGCTACGACAGCTGAACGCCGTGGCGATAAGTGGATTCTAAATGGTGAAAAACGATGGATTGGTGGCGCGAAAACAGCCGATTATATTCCGGTTTTTGCGCGTGATGTTGACACAAAGAAAATCAAGTGTTTCATGGTTAAAGGTGGTTCACCTGGATTAGAAGTAGAAGATATTAAGCACAAGATTTCATTACGTATCGTAAATAATGGACACATTACACTGAAAGATGTGGAGGTTCCGGAAACGGATCGACTAGCGAACATTAATGGTTATGGTGATGTAGCAAAAATCTTCGTCCACACTCGTACAGATGTAGCTCATATTGCGATGGGAACAGCAGCGGGAGCGTTTAACGCTGCACTTAAATTAACGACTACTCGTGAACAATTTGGGAATAAACTAGCACAATACCAATTGGTTCAAGATAAATTATCAACGATGCAAGCTAACGTAGTTGCTGCAATCGGCTATTCTGTTCGAGTTGCTGAATTGCAAGAATCAGGCGATAAACAGATGCTGTACTCATCAATGGCGAAAGTCCATAACGCGAAACGCATGCGTGAAACAGTTGCATTAGCGCGTGAAGTTTGTGGTGGGAACGGGATCACTTTAGAGTCAGATGTTGCACGATTCTTTGTGGATGCTGAATCAATCTATACTTACGAAGGAACGCATGAAATCAATTCACTCTTAATTGGACGTGAAATTACAGGCGAAAGTGCCTTTGTATAAATAAGTTACTTCATATAAATACCTTTTTTAAGTCAGTGGACCTTCAACTTCACTGACTTTTTTATGTGTTTTTAAATCAAAATTTGGCTTCATTTTGTATTCAAACACCATCATAAACAATGTGTCATTATATAAGAAGAGACTGTTTATGTTATCTTAAAAAATCACAGCATATTCTTACTTCATTTCACCCTATTTCATAATGGATTACATAATTTTACTCCGACTTTTCTGCGTATGCGAAGCTTAAAAAGCGCTCAAATTTCAAAAATTCATAAAAAAATCTTATTTTAAAAAATCTATTGGTTAATGGTGAATTTTCTTTTGGAGCTCATTTCTAAAAGCTTGTGTTTATAGGCTTTCTAATGTTCTTACCTAAAAAATCATAAATGAGCAAAAGACGATGAAAACAGCCGTTTGAAATGAACAAAAACTGAAATGTGTTGACTTTGTTTTTTATATAGACTAAAATCAATCCCATCGAATGTACAAAATATAGAATTTGTTCATTATTGGTCGGTACCACTAATGAACTAAAGTATGATTCGATGCAATTTCGTAATGACGTAATTGTTCCCTTTGGAAAATAGATTGAGAAGGAAGAATCGAATGAGCAAGATTATTGCCACGGGTTCCTACTTGCCAGACAAAGTAGTGACGAACCAAGCGTTAATTGAACAGACGAAGATTGATTCGAGTGATGAGTGGATTACACAACGCACCGGAATCAAACAACGTCATTTTGCGACAGCTGAACAGACAGTCGGTGACTTAGCTGTTTTGGCGGTGCAAGATTTGCTGCAGCAAGTGGACCATGAAATCATTCAAGAAATTGAAATGATTATTGTGGCCAGCATGTCATCGGGACTACCAACGCCATCTGTTGCCAGCCAAGTACAACGAGAGCTGGGAATTGAAGAAGCGTGGTCGTTTGATATCAGCGGTGCATGTTCAGGATTTACGATGGCAGTTGAAATGGCTGAAAAATTAAGTCGGGATAAAAAATCGGGCTATACGCTAGTTATTGGAGCGGATAAGATGAGTGCGATTTTGAATTTTGAAGATCGTGGTACATCTATATTGTTCGGTGATGGTGCCGGAGCGATTTTAATTCAACACGATGGTGAAGGATTGAAAGACTACGAAAGCCAACTGGTCAGTATTCCAGATCCAGATAATGCTATTTCAGTTCAAACGAATGAAAAGATGACAATGGATGGTCGGTCTGTATTTAACTTTGTACTCCGACAAGTTATCCCGTCACTTGCAACATTCATTCAAACCAAAGTTGGTTCATTTGATTATCTGATTAGTCACCAAGCGAATAATCGATTTTTCGAAGTTTTTGCGAAAAAGTTAGCGATTCAATTGGATCAAATTCCGTCAAATATTTCACAAGTTGCCAATACATCTGGCGCAAGTATTCCTTTGTTACTGGATCAACTCGTTAAGTCGGGGGATATTTCACTAACAGGAAAACAAAAAATCGTACTTGTTGGATATGGCGCGGGCTTATCCTGGGGTCAAATGAGTTTTACAGTATAAACAAAAATATAAAAAAACAAACACACTATGGAGGAATTTCAAAATGAAAGAAACAGTTATCGATATTATTGCAGATCAATTAGACGTGGACAAAGCAGACATTACAGGTTCAACAAACTTTATGGAAGATTTAGATGCAGATAGTTTAGACATTTTCCAAGTTTTAAGTGAAATCGAAGACGAATTAGATATCGTTATTGAAACAGACGAAAACGTGCAAACTGTTGACCAATTAGTTGCACACATTGAAAAAGCACAAAATAACTAAGAACGATAAACCGATTAAAAAGGAAGTATGGCATGAAAACATCGATTACGGAATTATTAAATATTGAGTATCCTATTATTCAAGGCGCAATGGCATGGGTAGCCGATCCAGATTTAGCAAGTGCTGTATCCAATGCTGGTGGTCTTGGGGTAGTTGGTACGGGACATGATCCAGTGGATGTCGTCCGTGAAAAAGTAGCTACAATGAAAGAAAAAACCGATAAACCGTTCGCTGTGAATGCGATGTTCCTAAGTCCTCATGTCGATGCGGTAGTTGATTATTTAATTGAAGAATCTGGCGTGAAAATTATTACAACAGGTGCCGGAAATCCAAGTAAATACATGGAGCGTTTCAAAAAAGCTGGAATCAAAGTTATTCCAGTTGTCGCTTCAGTAGCTGTTGCGAAGCGTATGGCACGAATTGGTGCGGATGCGATTGTCGCTGAAGGAATGGAAGCTGGTGGACATATCGGACGCTTAACAACGATGGCATTATTGCCTCAAGTTGTTGACGCAGTGGATATTCCTGTTATAGCAGCTGGAGGATTCGGAGACGGACGTTCATTAGCTGCCGGATTCATGTTAGGTGCTGAAGGTATTCAGGTCGGTACACGTTTTGTTGTAGCGAAAGAATCGAATGCACACGATAATTTTAAACAGTCAATTTTAAAATCAAATGATTTATCAACTGTTGTAACGGGTGAAATTACTGGACATCCTGTACGCGTTTTGCGTAATCAATTGACGAAAGAATATCTTTCGGTTCAAAAATCGATTACAAGTGACGAAAAACCAGATTTCACTGTTTTAGAAGACCTTGGATCGGGTGCTCTGTATCGTGCAGTTGTGCAAGGTGATACAAAATCAGGTTCAATGATGGCCGGTCAAATTGCCGGTTTAATCGACAAAGAGCAAACAGTAGAAGAAATTATTTTAGACTACATTACTGAAGCAAAAGAAGTTTTCAAGAACAGTAAACCTTATTTTGAATAAAGAGGGAGATTTATGTCTTTAGCAATTATATTTAACGGTCAAGGCGCGCATTATTCAAATATGGGGCTAGACTTCGCAGAAGCTTATCCAGAAGCTCAAACGACTTTTGAAAAAGCAGAAGCTGAAACAGGGTATCCGATTCGTGAATGGATCAAAGAGGATATCGATGTTCTAGCCGAAACACAATATGCACAAGTTGCGATTGCAGCAACAAGCTTGGCTATTTATAACACGATTAAATCTCAGCTGCCAGCCATTCAATATATGGCTGGCTTAAGTTTAGGTGAGTATACCTCCCTAATCGCCAGTGGGATGTTGCCGTTTCAAGACGGTATGCAGTTAATTCAAAAACGAGGACAATTAATGACTGCTCATTGTGAGTTGTTACGAGAGTCTTCGGACATCGCCATGGATGCTGTGATGAAGATGCCGATAGAGGATATAAAAGACGTATTGGCTGAAGTAAATGGCACTGAAGAAAAAGTATTTTTAGCAAATATCAATTCATCCACTCAAATAACTATTGCAGGTACAACAGAAGCCTTAACAGAATTCAAGGCAATTGCAAAAGAACGTGGATTTAAACGTATGATGTCGTTAAAAGTAGAAGGACCCTTTCATACCCCTTTTATGAAACCTGTTTGTGACCCATTTGATGCGGTTCTCAGAGAGGCTTCATTTCAAGAAGGAGAGGTTCCAGTCATTAGTAACACAATCGTAGAACCCCATACAACAGCAGGCGTTCGCGAATTATTAACGCGCCATTTAGTTGAGCCTGTTCGCTGGCAAGAGACAATCGATTATTTGGTAGCCAATGACATTACAAAAGTGATTCAAATTGGACCAGGTAAAACCTTAGCGAATTTATTGAAACGAGAGAAAAACGCACCAGAAACATTGGTCATTGACCAAGTGAGCGATCTCGAGCAGATTGCAAGCTTCATAGGAGGATAAAGAGTGGCAGAAGTAGCTTTAATAACTGGAAGTTCACGCGGAATCGGACTAGAAATTGCAAAAGATTTAGCCCAAAAAGGTTATCAAGTTGTTTTGAATAGTCGCAGTACAATTGGCGAAGAAATTTTAAAACAATTTGACGGTGTCGCGGAACCTATTGCACAAGTAACTGGAAACGTGAGTGACTTTGATGGCGCAAAAGCGATCATCGATGAAGTCATGGAACAATTTGGGCGTATTGATGTGTTAATCAATAACGCAGGAATTACACGTGATGGTTTAGTGATGCGTATGAGCGAAGAAGATTATGATGCTGTAATGGATACAAACTTAAAAGGCGCATTCAATATGTGTCGTCATATTACAAAAGCGATGTTAAAACAACGTTCGGGTACGATTATCAACATGTCGAGTGTCGTTGGTCTAATGGGAAATGCTGGACAAGTAAACTATGCGGCAAGTAAAGCAGGTGTACTTGGATTAACAAAAGCATTGGCTCGCGAATTAGGAAGCCGTCATATTACGGTAAACGCGATTGCACCAGGTTATATTGAAACAGAAATGACTGATGTGTTAAGCGATAAGGTGAAAAAAGCCATGTATGACCAAATTCCATTGAAACGCTTTGGTTCGACAAAAGAAGTCGCACAGACAGTCGAATTTTTAATTCAAAATAAATATGTCACTGGACAAGTCATCGAAGTAAATGGTGGCTTAAACATGTAAGGCGGCTAAAATAACCGCAATTTAAGGAGGACAAGATGCAAAGAGTAGTAATTACAGGAGTAGGTACAGTTTCACCAATTGGAAATGATGTCGCAACTTTCTGGGAAAACATGAAAGCAGGACAGTCCGGAATTGGTAAAATTGAAAGCTTCGATTCATCTGAAACAAATGTCTCTGTTGCAGCAGAAGTTAAAGATTTTAACCCAAAAGATACAATGGGCCGAAAAGAATACTCACGAATGGATCGTTACTCACAGTTTGGAGTAGCAGCGAGTGTTGAGGCATTAGCAGCAAGTGGCTACGATATGGAAGCCAATGCAGACCGAGTGGGTGTATTAGTTGGATCCGGAATCGGTGGGCTACTTGAAATTCAAAATGGTATCGAGAAAATGATTGATAAAGGACCCAAACGTGTAAATCCTTTATTCGTACCATTAACAATTGGGAACATGGGTGCCGCAAATATTTCAATGAAAGTTGGTGCACGTGGAATCAGTTTAGATATTGTAACAGCTTGTGCGAGTGCAACAAACGCTATCGGAGAAGCATTCTTAAAAATCCGTAATGGTGAATTAGATGCTTGTTTTGCAGGTGGGACAGAAGCAACGATTAATGAAATTGGAATCGCCGGTTTTGATGTTTTAACTGCCCTATCTCGTAATGAAGACCCTAAAACAGCTTCACGACCATTTGATAAAGACCGTGATGGTTTTGTTATGGGTGAAGGAGCGGGGATTTTATTCTTAGAATCTTTAGAATCTGCAACAACTCGTGGTGCCAATATTTTAGGTGAGGTTGTTGGATATGGTTCAAACAGTGATGCTTACCATATGACAGCGCCAAGACCTGACGGAAGTGGTGCAGGAGAAGCGATTTTATCAGCCGTTGAAATGGCGGGTATTCAAGTGGAAGATGTGGATTACATTAATGCACATGGAACAAGTACACCGACAAATGATTCAGCTGAAACACAATCGATTAAATATGCGTTAGGCGACCATGCTTACAATGTCCCAATCTCAAGCTCGAAAGGCCACTTTGGTCACTTACTAGGAGCTGCAGGTGGAGTGGAAGCAGTAGCGATTATTCAAGCGTTACAAGATGGCTTTGTTCCAGGAACCTTAGGATTAGTTGAAACAGATGAAGCGTGTGACTTGGATTATGTTCCAGGAGTTGGACGCGAACAAGAAATAAACTATGCACTATCAAATTCATTAGGCTTTGGCGGACACAATGCCGTATTAGCTTTCAAACGTTGGACAGGTGAGTAAAATGAAATACGATGAACTGAGAGATTTGATTACCCATATCGACCAGTCAAGCTTGGCTTATGTCGATTATGAAACAGACACACATCACGTTGTCATTTCAAAAGAGGTTCCAAATAGACATGTACCACAAGAAGTTGTCGACCAGAAACCAGCTATTGTTGAAACAGCGGTTGAAAAAGAAGTTATCGCTACTGAAGTGGTAGAAGAAGTGCTAGAACCTAAGGGAGAAGCTGTAGAAGCACCAATGGTTGGTGTTGTCTACTTACAAGCAACTCCAGATGCGGACCCTTATGTAAAAGTTGGCGACCGCGTCAACCAAGGCGATGTGATTTTTATTGTTGAAGCGATGAAACTCATGAATGAAATACAAGCACCAATTTCTGGTGTGATTACAGAAATCTTAGTTGAAAACGAAGAGGTCGTTGAATACGGCCAAGCAATTATGAGAATTGAAGGATAGAAATTAGGAGGACAACATGTCACAACAAAAGAACCCAGTCATGACTTCACAAGAAGTTATGGATATTATTCCAAACCGTTTCCCAATGTTTTTTGTGGATCGTGTTGAAGAGTTGGATATTGAAAAACGCATTGTTGCAACGAAAAACGTAGCAGCAAACGAATCATACTTCCAAGGGCATTTCCCTGGGAACCCAATTATGCCAGGTGTTTTACAAGTTGAAACGATGGCACAAGTTGGCTCGATTCCATTATTAATGAGCCCGAATTTTGAAGGGAAAATTGCTTTTCTAGCAGCAGTTGATAAAGTAAAATTCCGTAAAAACGTTGTACCTGGAGATGTTTTAACGATTACGGTTGAAATCGTGAAATTAAAAGCTCAAATGGGTATCGGTCAAGGAACGATTACGAACCAATTTGGTGAAAAAGTTTCTGAAGCGAAAATGACGTTTATTATCAGTGATTTAGAACAACTATAGACAGGACGGTTAGTATGTTTAAGAAAGTTCTAGTAGCAAACCGTGGAGAAATAGCGGTTCGAGTTATTCGTGCATTAAGAGAATTGGGGATCACGTCGGTTGCGATTTTTAGCGAGGCCGATCGTGATGCTCTTCATACTGAGTTGGCGGATGAAGCCATTTGTATTGGTCCTGCAAAGGGACTGGATTCCTATGCGAACCCCGTAGCGGTTTTGAGTGCAGCTCTTGTTACAGGAGCAGATGCGATTCATCCTGGCTACGGTTTTTTATCCGAGCGTAGCGACTTTGCTTCGCTTTGTGCTGAAATGAATATTAAATTTATTGGACCGAATAGCGATATTATTCGCGATATGGGGAACAAGCAAAACGCGCGTACAACAATGCGTAATGCTGGTGTACCAATTGTGCCAGGTGGGAAGGATCTCGTTTACACAATTGAGCAAGCTCAAGCCCTAGCAGATGAGATTGGTTACCCACTAATGATTAAAGCAGCCGATGGTGGTGGCGGAAAAGGAATGCGTTTAGTTTATACAGCGGATGAATTGGAAACAAAATTTATCCAAGCTCAAAATGAAACGCAAAGTATTTACGGCAACCGTCATTTATATATTGAGCGAACAATATATCCGGCGAAGCATATTGAGGTTCAACTGTTAGCGGATGAACATGGGAACGTGATTCACTTAGGTGAACGAGACTGTTCGCTTCAGCGAAACAATCAAAAGGTGATTGAATTTGCACCTGCTTTAACTATTTCACAAGAAACGCGCGATAAAATATGTGCGGCAGCTGTTCAAGCGGCTAAAGCAATTGGCTATACGAATGCTGGAACGATTGAATTCTTAGTCGATGAAGAAGAAAACTTCTATTTCATGGAGATGAACACTCGTTTACAGGTAGAACACCCTATTTCAGAAATGGTCACGGGTGTGGATATTGTAAAAGCACAGATTGAAATTGCAGAAGGAAAACCTTTAGCATACAAGCAATCCGATATTGAAATAACGGGCTTTGCGATTGAAAGTCGCTTGAATGCAGAGAATCCATATAAAGCTTTTCAACCATCTAGTGGCTACATTTCACGACTGTTTTTACCAACAGGTGGGATGGGTCTACGTGTTGAAACGGGATTGTATTCAGACTACACACTGCCCCCATTTTACGATTCAATGGTCGCAAAAATCATTACGCACCAAACGGAAAAGGAAGATGCTTTTACGTTAATGGAGCGAGCGTTATATGAAGTGGTTGTTGATGGGATTGATACGAACGTTGATTTATTAGAGGCGCTCATTTCACATCCTGATGTCGTCAAAGGCGATGTTCATGTGAAGTGGTTGGAAGAAGTTTTTATGCCGCTTTGGCAGGAAGAAGCAATGGCTGAAGTTGAGTAAGCAAATCAGAAGAGGAGGATGAAAGCGTGGCATTTTTTCGAAAAAAGAAGAAGTATGTACCGATTACACCGGTTCGAACGGAAGAGATGAAGCAACGACACGCGCAAATTCCAGATGATTTGGCGAGCGCATGTCCGAGTTGTCATGAAATTATTTTTAAAAGCATGATCAGTGAGGACCATGTTTGTCCAAAATGTAATCATCATCTGCCGTTTCCAGCCCAAGAGCGTGTGGACTGGTTAGTGGATGAGGGAACATTTGTTGAATGGGATAAAGATATTGAGGCTGCGAATCCTCTTCAGTTTCCTGGATATGATGAAAAAATCAAAAAAGGACAGCAAGTAACAGGATTAAACGAAGCAGTCCTTACTGGGCAAGCAGAATTACGTGGCTTACCGTTTGCTTTGGGTGTTATGGATAGTCGCTTTATTATGGCGAGTATGGGGACGGTTGTTGGTGAGAAGTTAGCTCGGTTATTCGAGCAGGCGACAGCATTAAACTTACCCGTTGTTTTATACATTGCTTCGGGTGGAGCGCGTATGCAGGAAGGGATTTTATCTTTAATGCAGATGGCGAAAGTTACCCAAGCTGTTTCACGCCACAGTCAAGCTGGTCTGTTGTATTGTCCAGTGTTGACGCACCCTACAACGGGTGGTGTGACCGCGAGTTTTGCGATGCAAGGTGACATTATACTGGCAGAACCGGCTGCGATTGTTGGTTTTGCAGGGAAGCGAGTTATCGAACAAACGATTAAGTCAGAACTACCAGCAGATTTTCAAAAGGCTGAAACGGTTCTTGAAAATGGCTTTATTGACCGAATTGTTTCTCGTAAAAAACAACATCAAGGCTTGCACTTCTTACTACAAGTGCATCAATCAGAAAGGACGGCTGAATAAATGAAGGCTTATGAAATTGTTCAAAAAGCACGAGACATTCACCGTTTATCGACGATTGAAATGATTAACGCAATCTGTACCGGCTTTGTTGAGCTACATGGTGACCGTGCAATGAAAGACGATAAATCGATTGTCGGTGGTGTAGGGCTCATCAATGAAACGGATCCGATTACGATAATTGGTATTCAAAAAGGCCGTAATACGGAGGAGAATATTCGTCGAAATTTTGGTTCAAGTGGACCTGCAGGTTACCGCAAAGCGATTCGCTTGATGAAACAAGCAGAGAAATTTAATCGCCCTGTGCTAACGCTGATTAATACGGCTGGAGCGAACGCCACACCTGAATCAGAAGAATACGGTATTGGCGAAGCAATTGCTGCAGCGTTAACGACAATGAGTGAATTAACAGTGCCAACATTGGCTATTATTTTAGGCGAAGGCGGTAGTGGTGGAGCGATTGCTTTAGCATTTGCTGACCAAGTATGGATGTTAGAGAATAGTATTTATTCGATTCTATCGCCAGAAGGTTTTGCATCCATTTTATGGAAAGACTCCCGTTTGGCTTCAGATGCCGCTGAAATGATGAAACTAACTGCATCCGAATTGCTTGAATTAGGCGTGATAGACCGCGTAATTCCTGAAGGTGAAATGACAAACGAAGAGCTTGCCGCTTATTTAGTTCCTGAAATATTAGCTGCTTTTGAGCAGCTAAAAACGGATGATGCGTCTACACGATTAGCGAAACGATATGATCGTTTCCGTAAATTCTAGAGGGCTGATACGATGATTGCAGGAATTGGTATAGATATGGTCGATTTAGACCATATGGCTGCTGTAGTAGAGAAAACCCCAAGAATTATCGAGCGCATTCTAACAGCCGAAGAGCTGGAATTGTATCGTGCTCGAACACCTAAGCGCCAATTAGAATTTTTAGCAGGCCGCTATGCCGCTAAAGAAGCATTTAGTAAAGCAATGGGCACCGGCATCGGAAAAGTCGTTAGCTTTCAAAATGTGAGTGTCCTATCCGATGAGAAAGGCTGTCCTTATATAGAAGAAAGTCCGTTTGACGGACGTGCTTTTATCTCGATCAGCCACTCCCAACAAGCGGCCATTGCACAAGTAATCCTAGAATACACCTAATCAGAAGAAAATCCTCCGCGATTTTCTTCTATTTGTGTTGAGTGGAACATTTCGCCTCGGCGAAATGCACC
>CAZTXI010000023.1:0-1202 GCA_964617265.1 uncultured Carnobacteriaceae bacterium
TCGAAGAACGGATCAATGCTTTATATAACGAAGAAAAGACAGATATTATAGAAGACATTTCAGAAGATGAGCTTGATGAATTAGACCAGCTATTATTGGAGTTAGAAAATAAAGAATTACATAAAGAAAACGAGCGACGTATCCAAGAGATGCATCTGGATTTTTTACTAGCACGTGAAATGAATAGTATTCAAGTCGAACTCCAATCCCTATTTGATGACAAAAATATTGTTTTAGAATCTGCAAAATTAAGTGACTTTAATCGTTTAAGTGAATCATTAGAAACGTTCGATATTCGACCAGCTTTTTATAAGCGCAACAAAGAAAAAATAGCGGATGGTCAAAACCAGCTACGCATCATTAAAGAAGCCCAAGAACTAGTAGCTACTTTATTAGATGATGAGGGCAATATATTGGCAGGTGTCACACAAGATGACATAGATGAAGCACTAGAGATGATTGAAGCCATTAAGAATCCAGATATCAAAACCGCATTAGCTGCATCACTAGATGGCGAACTAACAGTTGTTGAAGAAGAGGAAGCGGAAGAAGACTTGGATTCCGATCCAGCTGACGAAGAAGAATCAACTGTGACTAGACCGCAACAACAAAATAATAATTCATCTACTTCACGACCAGGAAACAACTCGAATACTGGTCAAAGACCTGGATCATCGAGCGGTTCGAATGGTAACTCAAATGGAGGACAGCCTTCTAGACCAGGTAATGGGTCAAATAACAATTCAAACGATGAAGAGACGAGTGGCGGAAACGATAATGGCGCCGATGAATCTGGAGATGAACCGAGTGATGGTGGTAATAATGGTCCAGGTGAAGGAGAAACACCAGTAACCCCACCAGCACCAGAAACTCCCGTTCCAGAACCTGAAACGCCCGAACAACCAGAACTACCAGTACCACCACAACCGGAACCAATACCAGAACCATCAGAGAATAATGAATAAATAGACAAAATAACCTTGAGACACCTAAATTGGTGTCTCAAGGTTTTTAATTTTTATGCGTTTAACCGTAACATAGCACAAGTATCTACGTATGAAATAATAGTTTCATCAAAATCAAAGTTCGAAAACAAAATAAGGTCGAATTCGGCATCCGAATTCTGAAAACCCATTTTATGCTAGTGCTTACCATATCAAAATGATGTTTTTAGGTGGAAAATCCAAACTTCTGAATGGAAC
>CAZTXI010000023.1:1302-12134 GCA_964617265.1 uncultured Carnobacteriaceae bacterium
GGTGGAAAATCCAAACTTCTGAATGGAACCCATAATTCATAGGGATAATTTGTCCATATCTGAACAAAACTAAAACATGGAATGCTCGCCCTCCAGCTATTTACTTACACAATATTGATTCGGGACAAATAAATCTCGTCGATTTCATTTCTGATTTTAGTTAAATCTTGGAAGCTAGGGATGTTTTCGATACAAATACAGTTTTTAGATTTCAGCGGTGGCAATGGAAAATTTGCTACGATGAAATCATATTCTAGTTCTTCTAATATGGTCTCAGTAAGATATAAATCGTCAAAAATATCAATAATCAAGTGGTCACTCAATTCATATTCAATAAAATCTTTAATCATTTTAGAATGGGCAGGATGACGATTACTAACGATCAGTACGCGAATATTATCACTTCGCTTACGCAGATTCAAAGTCAGACTCTTCCAAATAGAATAAGTAATGTAGATTAAATAATACTTCACATCATCTGATTTTTCTAATTCAGCCTTCTCTAAAAAAATCCCCATTCCTTCATAAAGCAGCTCATAAAAATCAGGAAACTCTTCTTTTATACTTCCCACAAATAGCTTATTCCGATTATGCAATACAAAACCAGAACGTGGGTCAAAGTTTTTCATCGCAATCGCATTAATCACTCCGAAGATAATGTCATCTTTATTAGCTAAAGGAATTTGAAGCGTGTTGGCTACTTCTTCTAAGCAGTCACTTAACAACTCATAATAATAAGCAGCCTCTTTATAGGCTTTCAGTTTATGGACAAACCGCTCTTGTGAAATGGAATAATTTTTAAAGACAAATGGACTAAAAATTTGATTGATAACCTCAATATTAAATTGAATCTGTAATTGCTCCTCAAAATATAGAAGTGAATCGGTATGAGTAGCGAATAATGGGAACAGTTCATCCGTATTAAAATCAAACTGATCAACGGGCAACAGATGTTGATGCTTATACCGCATAAAATTTACAGTAGTCATTAACTTCATAATATTAAAAAGCGCGAAATCAATATCACAATTGACTACCCCAAGGACAAAATATAGAAATTGGTCAATCTCCTCATCATAAGCTTTGTGTCCCCAATCTAGTCGCGTATATTTTTCATAAAAATACACGGTATAAAATGACCGAATAGATTGCTCATCTCCAACTATCCGGCAAGGATTTGTCTCAATTTGGAAGCCATAAGACGACACAACATCGTTAATATGCTCAATCATACGATAAAGAGTAGATGGGCTCAGATAAAGAATATCTGCCAACTCAAAAGTTGAGTAATTTTCTTCGAAAAATAACGTTTCTAATAACTGAAAAGAAGTCGATTGTTCCATCACGTTTTTATAGAGTGTTTTGAGGCTTTTATTTTTGTGAAATTGCAGACGGATGCCATAATGAGATGTTTCGATTGTGAAATCATCGAATAAGTTTGTGAAGTTATCAATGTCGTATTTGAGAATTCTGGTCGATACATTTAATTCTTTTGCGAGATCTGAAATCGTCATCCAGTCATCTTTCGTATAGAGGGTTTCAGCGATACGTAATCGCCTCAACTCATTACTTCTAAGCAATTCCTCCATAATTTTCCCCCCTCATGTAGCCAGTAAATATGTATTAAGACAACATAGAAAGTAAGTAATCACTTGTATTGAGGGTGTTAATTGTCATTTTGTGCACTCTTCATACCAAATGATGGGAATGCTTCATACTAAAAATATCATATACTGTATATGAAAACAAGAAAAAAATTCTACTTTAGTGAAAAAAAGTAACAAGTTCATCTATTCACTAAAGAAGAGATTTTAATAAAAAGGAGGGAATAGAATACTTGTCGCTTGTGAAATGCGGCAAAAATGCACTCTAATCGAAGGGAGGGATTCAATGTGTCATTAAAGAATAAAGAGAAGATAAAACTATCGTTACAAGAGCAGCGGATGAAAGGTTTAAAAGCTAGAGGTAACTTATTTCTGGTGTTAATCATGATGTTTCAACTCATCTTACCTGCGATGATAGCTGCAGATTCTTCCACTAACAATGATGCAATTGAACCAAATGTAGTTGAAGTTCAATCACAAGAAGAAACCACAGATGCCGACATTGAATCGCCAGAATCTTCAGAAGTTCCAGTTGAAGAAGACGAAGAGGAAACCACAGAAATCGAAGAGGAAACATCTTCAGGTGACGAAAAAAAAGAAGAGCCAGCAGATGAGAAACCAGTTGAAAAACCTGTGGAAAAGGAAAAAGGTGCACAGACTGAAAATAAAACTAAAGATGAAATAAAAGAAGAGCCCAAAGCAGAACCAAAAGTAGAAGTTAAAGAAGAAACAGAAAGTCTAGCAGAAGAGGATGATTTAATTTCTAACCTTCCAGATCCAATGTTAGACGGATTCCCAGCAACACCTCACCCAGCAAATGTAACACCATTAACACTTTTTGCGGCAGGTAGTTTGGGGTCAGCTTTAGCTGCTCAAAAAGCGGGTCGTGCTATGACCGCACAAGCGACAGACTTAGCTCCTGGAGAAGTTCGAACCAGTAAGACGGCTACTCCAGTACCCGGAATGGTCAATACTTGGGATGTTACAGTAAGGATTGAAGGTCGAGATAACAATGTGGTTAAAACAACAGATATTGTTTTAGTTCTTGACCGTTCAGGAAGTATGGAGGGTACAAGACTTGCTAACTTGAAAACAGCCGGAGAGAATTTTATTGATCAAACGATTCCGTTTGATCCAAATCTTCGAATTGCGATTGTTTCTTTTTCAAGTGACTACCAAGGAGCACCGCTCTATCGAATAGATCATCAATTCTCGAAAAATACCACTACACTAAAAACAGCATTAAATAGTTTAGTTGCTTTAGGTGGAACACATACACAAGCAGGTATTTTACAGGGAAGACAGTTGTTAAATGGATCAACATCGGATAATAAATATATGATATTACTATCTGATGGGGAACCGACATTTAGTTACCGCCCTAGTAATTGGACAACCACCAATCCAGGAGGTTGGCCAGACTTGAATATTTCTAATAGTCGAACCAACTATTTTGGACTCTATGATGGAAATTTCAATAGCTCAAATGTTGTTGGTACCGGTAATGATTTAACACAGAGTTTTAATGAAGGGAATAATGCAAGACTTCATATCAATAACGGTGCAGCGGCTATTCGTGCCGGACAAGATGCTCGGAATGGTATTACAAAACTCTACACGATTGGTATTCAAGTAAATACCACAACAGCTGCTATCTTAGCTAACATTGCGTCGCCAGGTGCAGCTTATCGTGCTGATCGACCAGAAGACTTACCGGGTTTATATAACGAAGTTCGTACACAAATTATGACGCAATCCGCTCTTAGAGACGTCACGCTCCGTGATGAAATGGGTGATGGATTTAGTTTAATTTCTAACACATTAACCACAACGGAAGGCACAACGGCGGTCACAAATGCGACAAGCTCGGTCAACGATACGATTAATTGGACCATTTCACCACATGTTAACCAATTAGTTCCGGGCACAACCGATGTTCGGTATGCTGAAATGACTTATCGAGTGGAGATTAATCCAAGTATCCTGGACGCGCCAGTCGCAACAGCAGGCACCACAGCTGATCATGATTTATTTAGAACCAATAAAGTAACTGAATTACGTTATACCGATATTAATAATACGAATCAAACAAAACAAATTACGTCACCGCAAGTGGATCCGGTACTCTTGAAAATTAAAAAGAACCTACTGGATGCCGCTCAAAATGAAGGACGAAGATTTAATGTACGCATTACACGTGATGGAGGGAACTTTGATCAACTCGTTGAATTGATTCCGAATGGTGATTATTTATGGTTAACAACTTTACGTCATGAAGGCACTTATAGTGTTCAAGAAGTAAGTGTAACCGGTAATCCGTCGACACCTCTCAGCCAATTTATTATTCATTACAAGGTTGATGGTGTAGAGAGCACAGCCTTCAATGTTTACCATGACGGAGCGATACCTCGAGGAGATATTGACATTGAAGTAACCAACCGTGAAATTAAAAAAATCAGTGTCACCGGAACGAAAGTATGGGAAGGTGGACCTCAGATAAAGCCAAATGTCACTTTACAGCTTCATCGTAATGGGGTTGCGCACGGTACTCCAGTAACCTTGATTCACCCATCAACCACTTATACTTGGACAAACCTGGATGACATCGACTCAAACGGAGTAGCTTATATTTATACCGTTAAAGAAGTGAATCCACCTACTGGCTACCTAAGTAGTTCAAGTGGTCTGACGGTCACTAACGTGTACCAAATTCCAAGTGATGGTGTAGCAACTGCGATTAAGATTTGGCAAGGAAGTAACCCAGATGAATTTAGTGAAGTTCCATTAACCTTATGGCGCACACTAGATGGCGTATCGTTTGAACAGGTACCGAATGTCTCACCAATAATCACTCCAGAATCGGGAGTGAATCCAAATGAAATGATTTACCGATATGTTTGGGATGAACTGGTTGAAACAGATTTCTACGGTAACCCGTATACGTTCTACTTCACTGAGGACGCCACAATTGATGGTTACGAAAGAGATTATCTCGACACGACCACAACCGGACTAGTGAATGATGTGCTCATCACATTTGCCTTGTCTGGCGGAAGGGTTCGAAACCGTGAAATGCTTATCGACTTCTCATTTAACAAAGTCAATGAAGTTGGGGATGCTTTAGCCGGTGCGGTGTTTGACCTACATCGACATGATGGTCAAAATCGTATATTGGTTGAGCGTCTAGGAGCTGGTACTCCGATTTCAACCTTTAACTTCACAGGCTTAACAAAAGGAACCTATACCTTAACGGAAGTCAGCGCGCCAGATGGTTATGCTTTACCAGAAGATCGCACGTGGACGTTCGAAGTGGTATGGAACGATACCGATAAAAAACTAGAAATCGTATACGAAGCAGGCGATGAGATCGATGGTGAAATTGAAAACCATCCAAAAGGAATGTTACCAGATACAGGTGGACCTGGAAACACAGCCTACCTAATCACAAGTCTAATCTCACTCCTATCGCTTATGCTCATTTATATCTGGCGGAAAAAAGAGGATGGAGGACTGAACATGACGAAAAAAATATCAATCTTCCTCATGTTGTTCTTATCGATGGCAAGCTTTGGAGCATTGAATTCTAATACTGCTGAAGCCGCTATTGGCGAAGATACAACAATCATCCTGCACAAACTCTTGTTTGATTTTGACAAAATGCCAGAAGATAGATTGAACGATGGTTATGAGAACTCTGATTATGATGATTACATCACCTTACCCGGTGCGGAATTTGAAGTTTATGATGTAACGAGTGAGTTTATAAGTCATGCAGAAGAAGGGGATGCAACAAACGACATTCAAAGAGAGTTAGCTCTCATCGACGTTTCAGATCGTACACCAATCACATCTGGTACAACGAATATGAATGGAGAAGTTCGTTTCACATTGCCGTCAAATGATGGTGTAACAGCCTACTTGTTCCATGAAAGTCGTGTGCCAAATGGTATAAGGGAACGAGCAGCTAACATGGTGGTCATCTTACCGTTCTTGAATAACGAAGATGAAGTATTGTCAACAATTCACCTCTATCCAAAAAACGAATCAGAAACGATTCCGTTTGAAAAAGATCTCATAGGAGAGATTTCCTATGGTATTGGTGAACGAATTATGTTTGAAATAAGAACCAAAGTACCAAAAAACCCACAAGATTATGAAATATTTAGAATTAGTGATTTAGCGGATGATGAACTTGAGTTTTACCCAGATAGTTTGGAAGTTATCATTGGTGATGAAGTAATTTCACCGGGTGATGTGTACTCGCTTGAAACACTTGCAAATGGCTTCCGCTTAGATTTTAACTCGGAGTATTTAATGGAATACCGAGATGAAAACATTCTAGTCCGTTATGAAATGGCATTAAGTGAAGAAGCTATACCAGATGTCAACTATCTGAATGAAGGGGTACTTGAATATGACAATCATCTCCTGATTGATCGAGAAATAGTCAGAACAGGCGGTTATCACTTTGTAAAAGTGGATATCCGTGAAGAAACAAGGACACTAGCGGATGCTCACTTTGTCTTAAGAAATAGCGATAATAATTATTTGGTGAATGCGGATGGAATCTATCGTTGGGTTGCGAATAAAGACGAGGCAACCGTATTTATCTCAGACGCGGATGGTTTAATTCAAGTTCGAGGATTAAAGTATGGACGATACTTCTTAGAGGAAATTAAAGCACCTCTTCGTTATGTATTGTCAACCACTCCAATCGCTTTTGATGTGATGAATGGAACATACAATCTTAACGCAGCAATGAATATTGTAAACCAACCTGAGCGTCCACGACTACCAATCACAGGTGGCACACCAACGCCATCAACGCCAGTAACACCATCAAGACCAAGACTTCCCGTGACTCGTGGTGAAGAACCGGTGGAACGACCAAGATTACCAAGGACGGGTGAAACAGTGAATAGACTCATTATGGGAGCCGGAGTTCTATTTATTACAATGGCGGTTATCATTCAAATAAACGAGCATGGAAAGAGGAGGAAAGAAAATGAAAAAGGCAATTAAAATATTGGGTGTCCTAACCTTACTGTTTTCTATTGTTTCAAGTTTAGGTTTCAGTGCACTCGAAGTTGTTAGAGCCGACGATACGGCTACAGTAACTTTACACAAAAAAATGATGACAGAATTACCTGACCCACTACTGCAAAATACTGGGGATCTAGACGATCGCTTTGATGTATATGAGGATTATACAGACGGTGTTACGTTTTCAGTTTATGATGTATCTGCTGATTATTATACAGCACGAGCTGGAGGTGCAACAGTAAACGCAGCCTTAGCAGCCGTTCAAGGATTAGATATCTCAGGAAGAACGGCTTTAGCGACTGACACAACTGATAATACAGGAGAAGCAGGATTTAATTTAAATAAATTCGATGGCTCTGGTAGACATGCCGTTTACCTCATTGTAGAAAGTCCAAAAGCTGGAGTTACAGTAGCAGCGAATATGGTCTTAATGTTCCCGGTTTATCGAATGAATACAAATGGAACGTATACAGATGTTGAGTTACGTGACATTCATCTATATCCAAAAAACGTTGTAACAAAAGGGGACTTAATTGTTGATAAACGAGGATCAGCAGATAACAGTTTATTAAGTGGGGCAGAATTTATTATTCAAAGCAACGCAACAAATCGTTATCTATCAGGAGTAGCGAATGGCTACTTTACTTGGTCCGACGACTCAGCGGATGCGCATAAATTCCTTACAGGTCGTACGTACGGAATTGGTACAACTGCTCTAACGGATGTCGCAGGATCACTTGGAGTATTAACGGTGAATGGTTTAATTCCAGGCTCTTACAAACTAATTGAAACGGCAGCACCAGCAAACGCAGCGATTATTGATTCTGAAAATAATCAAGACTTTACGATTGTGGCTGGAGCTACAACGCCTACAAGCTTAACAGTCGTAAATGATACGATTATTGTCGATAAAGATATCGTTGGAGACAAACGTGATTACAACGTGGGTGATATGATTCCATACGCTATTAAAGTCAATATCCCAGTTGGTATGGGTGACACATTGAGTAATGATCAGTATAAACATCCAAGTATGATCATCACTGATGCTCCAGACATTGGTCTAAAATTTAGCAACATTGTTGAAATCAAAGCAGGAGATACAATTATTCCATTAAGCGATGTCACGTTAGATGATAGTGGGAATGGATTTGTCATGACTATTCTAGCGGATAAATTAGCAGCTGATGCTGGAAAAGACTTAACCATCACATACAATATGTACCTGGATGGTTCGGCAAACCCAGATTTAGCGTATGAAAATACGGCAACTGTCACAACGACACGTATTACAGATAATGACGATGGTCCAGAAGTCTTTACGGGTGGTAAACGTTTCATCAAAAAAGACAAAGACCTAGCCAATCTTAACCTTGCAGGTGCAACATTTGTTGTTAGAGATGCCGACACTGACGATGCACTGTATCTAGCAATCGGTGCGAACAACGCGGTATCATGGGTAGCATCTGAAGCTGACGCTAAGAAATTTACAACATTAGCGGATGGTCTTGTGGATATTCGTGGTCTAGATTATGGCACATACTATCTAGAAGAGATTACAGCGCCAACTGATTATGTCTTACTCACTGATCGAATTGCATTTACTGTCGGTTCCGGCACATACGGAGCACCAGAGCAATTAGTTGATCCAGCAGTTGTCGTGAACATCCGAAAAGGTCGCTTACCTTCAACAGGAGGTAGCGGAATTGTAGGAATCGTTGGAATTGGGCTTGTCCTAATCACAACAACAGGTGGATACTATATCAAACGCAGAAGAGATGAGTAATTAATCAACCGAGTAGAAAGCTGATTATCCAGTCTGCATCATTGTAGAGAGGGTCTCTTGAATCGTTAATTTTTCGATGAGAGACCCTTTTTATATACATAAAATCCACGAAAAGCGGGTAGATAAACCATGAAAAAAAAACATATAGGCATAGACTTACTTATGCTCGGTCTGTTTATTATTGGAATCGGGGCTTTACTCTATCCATTTGTCAGCGACAGTGTGAGTGATTATCTAGACCAACAAATTATTCGATTTTATCAAGAAAAAGAAAACACCAAAAACAGAGAAGAAGTCGAACAGATTCAAGCTGAAATGGAAGCCAAAAACAAGGAGATTGCCCGTCGAAATGCCCCTGGAATGGATCCGTATACGGTATTAGATGAAGAAGCAACAGCAGTCGAAGTTCCACTTAGTTTTTATGAAGGGCATACCATTGGGGTTATTACGATACCGAAAATCAATGTCCGTTTACCGATATTTGATCAAACCTTACCTGCCTTACTTGAAAAAGGCGCATCATTATTAGATGGTACCTCTTATCCAACAGGTGGCGAGAATACCCACTCAGTATTGACGAGTCATTCAGGACTAACCCAGGCGAAACTATTCACGGACTTGGAAAAACTAGAAGTAGGGGATGAATTTTATGTTGAAATCAATGGGCAGACATTAGCCTATCAAGTTCAGCAGCTGAAAGTTGTGCTCCCTACAGAAACAGATGACATTAAAATCGTTGAAGGAGAGGACTTAGTCACTTTAATAACCTGTACACCTTATATGATTAACTCCCATCGTCTACTTGTCCAAGGTCATCGAGTTCCATATCTCCCAACTACGGCTGGACCACTTGAGAAAGTCGAAGTTGCGCAACAACAAAATATGTTTATTCTAGGTATTTTAATTGTCGTTTTAGCTACGTTAATCTTGTATTTGCTTATTCACTTAATCAGAAACTATTTCATTTCGAAACGTTTCTATAGCTTATCACTAATTTTAATCGGCCCCGATGGACAAGCGTTACCGAATCAAACCCTTAAGTTGTGGAATGCCAAAGGAAGTAAGCCCATCTTGGATGAAGCGGGACAGCACATTACCGTTACCTCAGACCCTCATGGTGAAATAAAAGCCCAAAACCTAAAGGGTGGAAAGTATACGCTAAGAAATAAAGAAAACGATCTAGTCATTAAATTAAGAGTAAAACGAATCAATCACTCAGCATTTCATTCCAAGTTAAAAAAGCCAAATATCCATTGGAAGATGGCCAATACAAATGGTTATCAATTAATCTTAGAAAACATCAATTAATGGTAAAAAAGCCCTAAGCCAGTAGGAGAGTAGCCTCTGGTTTAGGGTTTTAATCTAACTTATGCGCTTCTTTCAAGCGGCAAGCATAGTTAGAAAGAATATATTTCCGTATATGGTCATAATCCTCTTTTCTAGGAATATTGGTAATATACACATTGTCATAAGGGGTTAACCGGTTATCCATATATGTAGTGATAATTAAATCATATTGCATTAAGTACCCGCTATCATAACTTAAATCAGAAGTCGTTGTTGTCTCGATTATTAATTTTTCCCCAAATTCAAATTGAATAAAATTTTTCATCATTTCAGCATGTTTTGGATGGCGATCACTAACAATTAAGACATTAACTTTATAATGATTTTGATGCAGTTGAGGAATCAGATTTTCCCACCAACTAACAACCGTAAAAATGAAAAAGTTGGTGCCAGCTTCTGTTTCAGGTTTATCAAAAATAGTACGCATTTCTTGCATTCCTTCATATAGACTATTATACAGAGTAGGGAATTGTTTTTTGATTTCAGTCGCAAAATAATGATTGCGATCAAATAAAATATAGCGTGATTGCGGTAGGCTGTACTCCAAATAAGCAGCACTATATAAAATATATAAAAGTGAATCGACATTAGGAAGTGACAAGTTGTTTTTCAATGCAATCGTCTTTAAAATCGTACGCATTTTATCAGTGATAAGATTCAGCTTACAATTTGTCTCAATAGCAGCGATAAATTCTTTTTCGGTGTGGTAAATTTCAGGTTGGATAAAAGGATTTAAAATTTGTAAGATAAAATCTTTATTAAACTGCAGCTCGAAAGTCGTTTCTATTTTATGACGTAATGCCTCATCGGTATTTTGAAGTAAGTCCTCAACTAAACGTTGATTATTTTTCATGTCTACATAGTGATTATTCCTGTAACGGAAATAATTCACAACGACAACGATATTCACAATGTTAAAATAAGCAAAATCATAAGAAACATTTTTAATTGCCATAAATTCATCCGTCAATGCATTCATCGTTTCTAAATTGATTTCTTCAAAAGGCCAGTTAGCGTGTCTATATTTCTCAAAAAAGTAAGTGTAAAAGAAA
>CAZTXI010000023.1:12234-13693 GCA_964617265.1 uncultured Carnobacteriaceae bacterium
TTCAAAAGGCCAGTTAGCGTGTCTATATTTCTCAAAAAAGTAAGTGTAAAAGAAAAAGCGGATTTTCTCTTCATCTCCAACAATTCGACATGGGCCCGTTTCAATTATGAAGTCATAGTTCTCTTTTAAATCAATATTCAATTTTTCAATCATCCGGTATAAAGTCGAAAGACTAATATCTAGTTGGTCAGATACTTCTTTTACTTTTATATCTTCATTCAAGAAAATTATCTCAAGTAAACGATAGCTATCTGAAAGCAATAATAATTTATGACAAAAAGTTTTAAAACTTCTGTTGGGGTGATAGTCAATTTTTAGACCTTTATTTGAAGTTACGATTGTGAATTCGTCAAATTCCTCATTCAAATAACGAAGGTCCATCTTTAAAATACGCTTGGAACAATTTAGTAGAGATGAAAGTTCAGCTAGTAACATCCAGTCATCATTGTTCGTTAATGTTTGAATAAAATAAAACCAGCGATGCTCTTGCTTAGTCAGCAAGTTTTTCATGTATAATTCCTCCATTCTATTATCTAATCGACAAAGTTTTACAGGTGTTAATATCGATACAAAATAAAGTTAATTATAAGTAAAAATATATTTTGAAAGCGTATAAAACAGCAAGTAGAAAACAAAGTTGTTTATACGGGTTAATTAAAACTATAAAAAAATATTTTTTTATATAATCGTTCGCCATAACCGAACGATAAAACGTTTTAATAAGTGTTTTACAAAAAAGAACTAAAGTTACCGGATAATCCTTGCGTTAATCGGTATCTCAATCTATAATAGCAAGAATACTTTAAGGAGGTATTCATTTCATGAGTTATTTGAAGGAAAAGATGTTAAAAGATGGCGTAGTTGTAAATGAAAATGTCGTTAAGGTGGATTCGTTTTTAAACCACCAGTTAGACCCAAGGGTGTTAAAAGAAATTAGTAAAGAGTTCGTACGATATTTCAAAGAGAAAGAAATTACAAAAATCATGACGATTGAGGCTTCGGGGATTGCACCAGCAATTTTAGTGGCGTCTGAGTTTGATGTGCCTATGTTATTTGCGAAAAAATCTGAACCTTCTACGATGAAAAGTGATGATCAATACTCAACGGATGTTCATAGTTTTACGAAGAACTTAACAAGTCGTGTACTGGTATCAAAAAAATACTTATCAGCAGATGATAAAGTATTGATTATTGATGACTTCTTAGCAAACGGTGAAGCGGCATTAGGGTTAATGGATTTAGTTGAACAAGCAGGCGGAGAAACAGTTGGTGTTGGAATTTGTGTTGAAAAATCATTTCAACCAGGCCGTCAAAAAATAGTTGATAAAGGCGTAGATGTGTTCTCGATTGTTCGTATTGCATCTCTGGCAGACAACAAAATTACTTTTGTTGAAGAGGACTAAACCGTCAAAAATATCACTTTAAAATAAATTTAATTAATCGCACGGATCTCTTTTTG
>CAZTXI010000024.1:0-10174 GCA_964617265.1 uncultured Carnobacteriaceae bacterium
GTGGAGTTTAATCATATCATTAATCGTAGGTGGACTAATTGGTTGGGTTGCTGAGCTAATTATGAAACGTGAAGTGCCTGGTGGCGTTATCGGAAACATTATTCTTGGTTTCTTAGGGTCATGGTTAGGTGGATTATTATTAAGTGACTTCGGTCCAATGATTCAAGATTTTGCAATTGTACCAGCTATTTTAGGTTCCGTGCTAGTTGTGTTTATTTACGGCTTAATCGTCGGAAAAGCTCGCTAGTTCGAACACCCATTATAAATAGATAAAAATAAAGACCGGTAAGATCTCAATTGAGGTTCTTACCGGTCTTTTGATATGCATTTTACAACGTTCCCGATTTAATAATAGAGATTAACAACCATAATCCCATTAACCCTGCACCAATGAATATTATAATACTGAAACGAGATAAACCTAGACTGCTAGCACTAACTGTTATAATGGCTGAAGCAAGAATTAAAGAAGCAATGATAATCGCAAATACTAAGCGGTTGACCATTTTATTAATATCGATACTCTTTTTGTCCCAATCCATTATTTCAATATTTAAACGTGTTCGTCCATTCGAAATCGTTTCAAACATTTTCTTCAACGTATTCGGTAAGTCAAATAAGTTTGTGGCTGTTTTATAAGCGTTGGTTCCAACACTTTCAGCCGTAAACTTTTTAAGTAAGGAATAGTCATCGCGTTCTTTCAGATAGGTTTTGGCGATGTCCATTATATTAACATCCGTCTCAAATTCTGTAATCACACCTTCAATAATTCCTAATGATTTGGCTAACATCACAAAATCATTGGGCATAATTAAACTATGACGATGGGCAACAGCTAAAATATCGGTCATTAAGCGGCCAATATCAATTTGTTTAAGGTCTTTAGCAATATAAACATAGAAGAAATTCTCTAAATCTTGATATAACTTATAACGGTCTACTTCTGATTTCACTACCGCTAGCTGCAACAGCAAATTCATGAGGTGATCCACATCTTCTAAAACAATAGCTTCTAGAATTTCCATTAATTTATGCCGATTGCTTTCTGACAACTCACCATACAAGCCAAAATCAATATAGACAATTTTACCGTCTTGAATCATGATATTTCCCGGATGAGGGTCAGCGTGGAAAAAACCATCTTCGAATATTTGTGATAAAAAACTATAAACAAATTTTTGAACAAAATCCGTCTTGTCATACCCTTCTTCAATCATTTTCTGGCTATTTAGGTTACTTATACCATCAATGTATTCTTCAACTAGGACACGTTTAGAAGAATATTTTAGATACGGTTTCGGTGCTTCAACAACGGGACGCTCCTCATTATTCAAGCGAAAACGGATCAGTGCATTGACTTCATTCCTAAAATCCAATTCAATTTTCGTTAATTTTTCAATTTCAGCTAGAGCGACTTCAGCATCTACAATAAAACTTTTCACCGTCTCTGGAGCCATGGATATAATGCGTGAAAATAAGCGAATATCCCTAAGCAAATTCTCTTCCATATCAGGTCGTTGAACTTTCAATACAACCTCTTCCCCATCAAAGGTTCGAGCCCTATGCACTTGCGCAACTGACGCACTGGCTAGAGGTTTTTCATCCACCCAAGCGAATGAATCTTCTAAAGATCGATTAAAATCTTCCTTGAATATTTGCTGAATAGAATTAAAAGAGAATGGAGGGACTTTATCTTGAAGCTTAGAAAGCTCTAGAATATAGTCATTCGGTAATAAATCAGGTCGAGTAGATAATATTTGACCGAACTTAATAAAAGTTGGCCCAAGCTCTTCAAAAGCAAGGCGTAATTTTTGCGCATCTTGCTGTTCTTGTTTGGAGCCAAGTCGTGTTCGGTAAATATGACCAAAACCATACGAAGCTAAGACGGTTGCTATTTCTGTTAAACGTCCGCGATTCGTTTGCTTCATTTTATGACTCATATCCCCCCTCCTCTCGTTGCTTACGACAGTTTTTAATAATTACTGTTCAAGCGTTTCTATATCGTCATCTACTTTATTTGCGTCGCGTTCTGCTTCCAATTCTGCAATACGTTTAGCTAATTTTTCAATATCTTTTCTTTGAGCGAGGTTCATATCTAATAAGAGTTGTTCAATTTCTGCACGTTCTTCATCCGAAGTATCTTTCTTCTTGTTTCGAATGAGTTCTTCTGTCAGTTTCTTTCCTTCATCAACGGTTAACTTTCCTTGTTTGACTAGTTCTTCAACATATTCTGCTACCTTGTCTACAGCCAAGGCTGTACCACCGATACCAATCATCACAAGTCTTTTAAGTTCTTCAAACATTGAAACTCCTCCTTAAGATTATTCATTTGTTCACTCTAATTATAAATCAAATCCAATGAATTAACAGTTATAACACCGCTCTGGGGTTTCATTTCACAAAAAGGGCTTAAATATGCATCCGCTTTTGTAATTCCATAATTAGTAAACTACGGTAATTAATTAAAACTCCAACAAACATAATCACACTTAGGATGACCGATACGGTACTCGGCAAGGAATGCCCTACCCAGCCCATAATTAAAAAAATTAGTGGGACGATGCCGTAAACTGCGACGAGTTGTAAATACAAAACATAATCTCGTACTTTTAGATCGATTACTTGCATAGCGATAAAAATAGATAACAATGACCCGATACTTAAAATTGGTATGACAAAAGTAATGGACCAACCTCGCCAACCATTTACAAAATCAAAATATAAGCTGGCAAGGGAGATGAGTAATAAAAAATACACAATAACTTTCGCAAAATTACTCCGCTTACGGATAAAGATTACAATCGTTGTCCAAGTGACAAATAAGCCAAACAAAACGTATTCTAATCCAAAAAATTGGAATGGATAAAATAATGTGACTATAAAATAGATCGCCACAATAACCAGTGACACTCGGAAAAACATTTGCTTGGCCCTCTCACGGTTATACCGTAATGGCGGACTTGTAAAGGAAGAAGGTTCTAGTTGGATGTCATCCTTTACAGCTGGTAACTCTTCTCGGCACAAAGGACAAATTGTCCAATCGCCTCGGATAGATGTTTGGCAATTTTCACAATAATGCATTACTCACCCAACTCCTCTCTCGTGACCTTATTGACATCAACTGAAGCTGACAATCCTTTATCCGTCAAATAGTTCACGAAATATTGATAAGTCTCTGTTTCTACAAAAGGACTACAAAACGAAACGTTTAATTTGTCTTGATAACTGATCATACAGAATTGTGGTCGGATAACGGACGTTGTGAAATAAAAATCCTTCACATGTTTACTCATCTCGTCTGGTAAATTTAAGGATCCTAGATTCGACATGGCCACGGTTATTTTCCGATTGTTCAGCTTATTAATCATTTTTAAAACAAGGTCTTTAACCGGTCGAATAATAATTCGCGCTAATGGATTTTTTTCAAATTCGACATAGCGCTTTAATCGCTCTTCTATCGCATCTTTCTCTAATTGTTTCTTAAATTGTTTATTCAACTTCCGACAAATATCTGCCAGATTAGGCTCTCTATCTTTCTTAAACGTATAGTTTACTGTTGTTGTACTAAAGAAATTTCGTACAGTGGCAGATGGAAAAAATTGTCTTAAATTAATCGGAATTGACACACTAATTGTCGTTTGTTCTTTTTGAATTTGACTTGTTTGATAAACCGATAACACATAGAGAGCTGTTAGATAAATGGTTAAAGATACTTTCATTTCACGCGACTGAGCGAGAACTTCTTTAACATTAAACTCGGCATTGACAATCCGAGGTCGATTATCCGGTGTTAGTGTTCCTTTGATTTGATAAACCTTTTTATCTGTTGATTGATCAAATGGATATAACACAACTTTTTTGGATTGTTTTTGGTTCTTATATAGTTTGATAAATGGATCTACTAAACGATTAAATTGTCTTTTATTTTTCTTTTCTAAAAAATAGCGATTAAAACTATCTTCTAAATCTTCTTTTTCTCTTTTCGTTATCGAATACATGCCTTTATCATCTGTTTCATAACGTAAACGAACATACTCGGTTAGTAAGTCTTCAAAAAACCACAGTGCACCTGTTCCATCCGTTAAGGCATGAAACACTTCCAGATGAACACGGTTTTCATTATATAAAACTCGAAACATGAAGTTTCGTTTACCCGTTTGATAAATAGCTGTCATCGGTGTATCAATTTCAAGTTGTACTCGTGGATTGACATCACTTTCCTCTAAGTAATACCAAAAAACACCGCGTCTGAGTACACTATGGAATAACGGATATTCCTCATATATATGATTGAGTGCTTTTTGTAAAATGGTTGGTTCAATTGTTTCTGTAAACTCCATTGTCATTCGGAATACTTTTGTATCGATTTCATTCTGAGCAGCTAAAAATATATTTGAAGCATTATCTAATCGAATCCAATTTCGACTTTCCATAAGCTACCTCCCAACTAAACTTTTTCAATTTAAAAATTCATTCATTATTTTATACGCTTCACTCAATGGCTCAACATATGGCGGATAAGTCATAAAGCCATGAACGCTCTCAAGAATTCGACGAATTTCAACATGGTTACCCGCTTGTTTTAACATACGACCGTACTCTTCCCCTTCATCTCTGAGTGGGTCAAATTCAGCCGTAAGCACTAAAGTATCCGGTTGGTTGGTAAAATCATCTGCCATCAAGGGTGAAACAAATGGGGATTTTCTCTGACTTTCGTCAGGAACATACATCTCCATATATTCTGTAATTTTTTTCATCGTCAATCCGTAATCATAACCATTTGTTTGAACCGATTCAAATGGGGAATCTTCACTATGATCCCAGAAGGTTAAAGGGTAAACTAAAACTTGTTTATATGGAAGTTCTAAATTTTCTTCTCTTAATTTTAATGAAACAGCTGCTGCTAAGTTGCCACCAGCAGAATCCCCCATCAAAATCCATTTTTTCTTTTTTCCTTCAACTGCCTGCTTTTGTAATACTTTAACGACTTGCAAGCAATCTTCAAAGGCTGCTGGATATGGATGTTCAGGTGCTTTTCGGTAATCAACTAAATAAATAACTCGGTTTAAATGATTCGCTAAATTGACACAAGCGGATGTATAAGTATCTACGTCACCTAACGCCCATCCTCCACCATGAATATAGATGACATGTTCTTCATGTTTTCTATTTTCTGGATAAAATATTCGAATCGGAATATCATGTGCTTGATTTTCAGCATAAATTTTTTCGTCTAAAAAATGGTAATCTTCACTGGATGTTTTTGAAAAAGCTTTTTGCATTTTTCTAACCCATACATAATCTTCCTGCATATCAATTTTTGGAGAAGACATGAGCTTTAATACAAACCTAAATAAGGGATTCATCGATTTCACCTCTTGGATAATATTTTAATAAGTTTAGCATATTTCAACACTGAAATCAGTTCACATCTCCGTTTCAAGTCATGAATCATTTGTTAAAATTTGGTTAAGTAAATGAGAATTATTAAATCCACCTTGAAAAAGAGTACTAAAAAAGGTATAATCATAGATAGGAAATAGTCGTTCGCATTTTAAGGAGTTTCAACTCACTTATTTTTCTATACGAAACTTCTTCTACTCAACAAGGTGCTCGAGCGAGAACTTTTTTAAAAAGGAGTAGATTAACATGATTAAACTATACGTATCACCAAGTTGTACTTCATGTCGAAAAGCAAAATCTTGGTTAGAGGAACAAGGGCTGGAGTATGTTGAAAAAAACATTTTCCATGAACCACTTTCAAAAGACGAAATCAAAGAAATTTTGATGTTAACTGATGAAGGTACTGATGAAATTATTTCCTATCGTTCACAGGCATTTCAAGACTTAGGCGTTGATGTTGATTCATTATCAATGGCTGAATTACTAGACTTATTTATCGAAGAACCTAGTCTAATTCGTCGTCCAATTATTATGGATGACCGCCGTCTACAAATTGGTTACAACGAAGAAGAAATTCGTATGTTCTTACCAAGAAAAATTCGCCAAGTTGAACTAGCTGAAATTCACGAGAAGCTAGCCGAAGTGGAATCAGCTTAGAACATTTTGTCTTTTAAATAGAGGTCAATTATTACCTCAATAATACGGGTCGACTATCTTATATGGTAGTCGGCTTTTTACTTTTAAGGAAGTAAGATACCATTGCAAAAAAGACCCTGACTAATCTAGTCAGAGCCTTTCTCTATAAAGATTATTCAAATTCAATTAGTAAATCGTCACCTTTAACTTGTTGCTTCTCAGCAACGTGAACAGCTTTGATGACACCATCAATCGGTGCTTGAATCGTTGATTCCATCTTCATTGCTTCCGTAACAATTAATGTATCGTTTTGGTTCACTTTGTCTCCTGGTTTTACCAAGATTTGGATAACTGAACCAGGCATTTGAGCACCAATATGTTTTGGATTTGAGCGATCTGCCTTTTCACGAACCATTACTGTTCCTTCTACATTTCTATCGAGGACTTCAACTTCATGCGGTAATCCATTTAAATCGAAGTATACCGTACGATATCCGCCTTCTCTTAAAGGACCCACACTTGTTAACTCAATTAACAGGGTTTTACCTTTTTCAATTTCAACCGTAATTTTTTCATTTAATTCTAAACCATAGAAAAATGTCGGTGTTTCAATAACTTGAATTTTATTATATTCTTCATAGAAACGAAGATAATCTTTGTATACTTTTGGATAGAGTGCATAGCTTAACAGTACTTTATCCTCAATATTTCTTTCAGGAAGCAATTGTTTTAACTCTTCACGAGCTTGTGCTATATCGTAATCTTCTAAGTGATTTCCTGGGCGATCTGTTATGAAGTCGCGCCCTTTTAGCACAACTTCTTGTAATTCTTTGTTCATCCCACCAGCTGGTTGCCCGATATGTCCTTGGAAAAATGAAATAACTGATTGTGGGAAATCAAGCTGCCCACCTTTTTCGATGACACTTTCCTCATCTAATTCATTTTGTACCATAAACAAGGCCATATCACCAACAACTTTAGAGGACGGTGTTACTTTTACAATATCGCCAAACAGGAAATTGACGCGGTGATACATATCTAATACATCATCAAACTTTTCACCTAATCCAAGTGAGTTTGCTTGAGCACGTAAGTTACTGTACTGACCACCTGGTATTTCATAATCATAAACTTTGGTGAATGCTGTTTTTAAATCTGATTCAAATGGCGCATAATATTCACGAGTTGTACGCCAGTATTCTGCCATTTGATCGTTAGCTTTCAGATTCACATTAATTGTACGGTCTGTTCCTTGACGCGTGTAAAATAGAGCATTTGCATCCGGTTGAGCATTTTGCCCTGACATAGCCGCATTTGCCGTATCAATGATATCGACTCCAGCATCAATAGCGCGTGAGTACATCGTTATGCCATTACTACTCGTATCATGTGAGTGTAAATGGATTGGAATATTCACTTCTGCTTTAAGTCGTTTAATTAATTGATAAGCTGCTTCTGGTTTTAGTAGCCCAGACATATCTTTAATTCCTAATAGGTGTACGCCCAATCCTTCTAATTCTTTGGCCAAATCAACATAGTAATCCAGCGTGTAAATCGATGAGCGATCTGGGTTTAAAATATCCCCCGTGTAACAAATTGTTCCCTCAACTAATTTCCCTGTTTTTAAGGCTTCTTCGATCGGTAATTTCATTGTTTCAATCCAGTTTAGTGAATCAAAAATACGGAATACATCAATTCCCTTTTCAGCACTGGTTTGGATGAATTTTCGAATAACGTTATCTGGGTAGTTTTTATACCCTACAGCATTTGAAGCACGTAATAACATTTGGAATGGAATGTCAGGAATTAATGCGCGTAAGTCTTCTAGACGTTTCCATGGACTTTCTTTTAAGAAGTTATACGCTACATCGAATGTAGCCCCACCCCACATTTCAAGAGAGAAATAATCTTTCATTGTTTCATTCATAAATGGTGCGATTTTGGTCATATCATGTGTTCGCACGCGTGTTGTTAATAAGGATTGATGCGCGTCGCGTAACGTTGTATCCGTCAGCAATGCGTTATCGGTAGCTAGTACTGCCTTCATAACAGCTTCTGGTCCTTCTTCATCTAAAATGTGTTTGAAGGTACGTTTTTCTGTAGGATTTTTGATAACCGGAATAGATTGTGGTTCAAATTTAGGTTTCTTGTCTACATTTACCCCTGGGAAACCGTTCACTGTAACATCTGCAATATATTTCAAGATTTTTTGTCCTCGATTACGTGGTGGAACAAAATCGAATAATTCGGGATAATCTTGAATAAAGGTTGTGTCGTAATCCCCTTCTTGGAATTTCGGATGTTGGATAATATTTTTTAAGAAACTTATATTCGTTTTTACTCCAACAACTTTCATTTCATCTAAAGCTCGGTTCATTTTTGAAATGGTCTCCGGTACCGTCACTCCGTTGGCCGTAATTTTTACTAATAATGAGTCATAGTAAGGTGAAATATTTGATCCTCTAAACGCATCTCCTGCGTCTAAACGAAGTCCAGGTCCACCTGGAGATTGGTATCCAATAATTTTTCCTGTATCTGGAACAAAGTTATTGAGTGGATCTTCAGTGGTGATACGTGATTGGAAAGCATAGCCTGAAACGGTAATTTCGTCTTGAGCTGGCATTCGAATCTCATCATCAAATAAATTTTCCCCATCAGCAATGAGGATTTGTGTCTTAACAATATCAATGCCCGTTACTTTTTCTGTAATCGTATGCTCAACCTGAATTCGTGGGTTGACCTCGATAAAGTAAAATTCATCACCTGAAACTAAAAACTCAACTGTTCCAGCATTAACATAGTCGACATGGTTCATTAATTGTAAGGCTGCATCACATAATTCTTGTCGAATAGCTTCGTCTAATCCATAAGCGGGAGCAACTTCGACAACTTTTTGATGGCGTCTTTGCACGGAACAGTCTCGCTCATATAAATGCACAATGTTGCCATGTTGATCTCCTAATATTTGAACTTCGATATGTTTTGGATGGTCTATATATTTTTCAACATATAATGCATCATTCCCAAATGAATTGACCGCTTCAGATTTTGTACGGTCATAGGCATCTTGTACGTCGGTTTCTGCATGAACAATGCGCATCCCTTTTCCACCACCACCACTTACCGCTTTAACGATAATTGGATAGCCGTGTTCTTTTCCAAAATCATACACATCTTCAACAGATGAAATTTTACCGTCTGTACCCGGAATAACTTTCAACCCTGCATCGATTGCCGTTTCACGAGCTCGCGTTTTATTCCCAAACATGTCTAGATGTTTCAGCTCAGGCCCGATAAATTTAATGCCTTCTTCTGCACAACGACGTGCAAATACTTCATTCTCACTTAGAAAGCCATATCCCGGATGAATCGCATCAACATTATTACTTTTAGCTAATTTTAAAATACCTTCAATATCTAAGTACGCTTGAGTCGGGCTCATACCCTCTCCAACTAAGTAGGATTCATCCGCTTTTTGACGGTGTAATGTTCCCACATCTTCTTTCGAATAAATTCCGATTGTTTTAATACCTAATTCATGGCAGGCACGCATAATACGAATGGCGATTTCACCACGGTTCGCTACTAACACTGTTTTTATGTTTTTCATTCACTCAACTCCTCTATCTTGGCTCCTTAATTATAGCTTAAAACTCGACTGTAAAATAGATTATTCCATTTCAAGTTGTGCTTTTAAATCCTTGATTAAGGGTTTCATCCATGACTCTAATCCTGATAATGGAAAGCCTTCATTATGAATTTTTTGAGATATTAAGTATTGATCATGCGGCGTATTAAAGGGTGATCGTTCGCTTAATTCTTTTTCTTCCGTAATAAGTAGTGGTTGATTAACTGTCGCTTCAATCCACTCCATCAATTCACGCAGCGATACGGCATCAATGGAGCTGATATTATAGATGCCACTTTTTTCATTTTCAATAGCCCATAGAATCGACTCTGCAGCAGTTGTTCCTTTTACATAATTCACTTTTGAATCTAAGTTGTTAAAGTGAATGGGTTCTTGCTTTAAAGCTTTCTCAATATAAAAATGAAGTCTTTCTGTATAGTCGTCTGTGTCTAACACAATTGGAAAACGGAACGCTGTTACCTTAAATGGTGCTTTGGTATATAAAAT
>CAZTXI010000024.1:10274-13454 GCA_964617265.1 uncultured Carnobacteriaceae bacterium
CCGAAAAATCTTGTTCCACCAAGTACTAGTATATTTTTCAATGATGGTTCCTCCTTTAAACTTACAACTCTATCATATCAAATTTTACCCTAATCATAGAATGAAATTCCTTTCTAAATGATATTAAGCACATTATTAGCGTCACTTTTTGATACATGGTATAACTGTTTTAAGCTAGGAGAAATCATTAAAGGAGGAGTAACAATGCCGTGGGATATGAAGGATTACCCCGATTCGATGAAAAACATGGATACATTATTGCGTAAAAAAGCAATCGATATTGCGAATGCTCTTGAAGCGCAAGGTTATGACGATGGCCGTGCTATTCCAATTGCACATGCTCAAGCACAAGAATGGTTCGAGAATGCTTCTGTAGATGAAAGAAAAGAATTTGAAGATGCACCTGATCCTAAGAAAGATGACACGCATGATAAAACAGCCAATAGTGATTTAATCGATAATGATGTTAAAGTATTTTACAAAGAGGAACAATGGAACGTACAAACCGTTGGTGCTAAACAACCCAGTCAAACTTATGACTATAAAGCGGATGCCGTAGAACGAGCTGAAGAAATGGCAAAAAACAAAGAAAGTAATCTTTTAATCTACAAACAAGATGGTGAGTTACAAACCAAAAGAAAGCCATAACAATTTGAGGAGGGTTAACATGAGTTTTAACTTACATGACTTACCACCAAAATTGGTTGCGTTAAATCCTTGGATAAAAGGAAAAATAGTTGATTTAGCGAATAATCATCCCGATCAATCACAAGATAAGAACTTACTGTTTGAGGAATCTTCGATTGAAGCCAAGAAGTGGTTCGAGTCCGCAAGCGAAGAAGAAAAAGAAGACATCTTAAAACGCTACCCCACCGATCTTGAAATAAAAGACTAATACGATAAACAACAGCCTTACAATCGTTTTGATACGCTTGTAAGGTTTTTTTATAAATTTTTTCCTATTTCTTGTGCTAGAATCAGCTGGTATTTATATTTATCTATTCAAAAATAGTGTATATCTATCCCAATTTTAGAATAGATGAATATATGTGCCAGTATTTATCCGAATTTTAAAATAGATGAATGAAATGCATTATGCCTATCCCAATTTCAAAATAGTTAAATATAATACAGTATATCTATCCCAATTTCAGAATAGATGAATATATGAGCTAATATTTATCCGAATTTTTAAATAGATGAATGGCGGCAATAGCTAGGTCTGCAGATTATGCTGCTGTCTGATTGAAAAATTAATTTCACTCAGTTTTTTCCGAATATCTGAGCGAATTATTAAATTCAATCAGCTTTTCAGTCGGTACCTGAGCCAATTTTTAATTTCGATCAGTTATCGACCAGTTTCTGATTCAATTATTAAATTCAATCAGCCGGTTAGAAATACCGATCTGATTTTCAGATTTCATTTCACGACATCAAAAAAGGCTGCCCCATAAGTCCAAGAGGCAACCTTGTTAAAAACGAATTGAAAATTTAATTTTATATTATAGAGTTGGATCTGTTGGGTCCACAGAATCTGTGCCCGTTTTATTACTTTCTTCTTCGACTTTGCGGTCTAATTTATCTAATTGTTTGGCTGCAAAATCGCGTCCACCTAAACCAAAAGCTAATGCAAATGCTACCGATAATCCACCAATTACAAAGATGAATGCTGCATTAACAATATTCGAAGCAAAGTTTAATTGATCCAATACCATGAATAATGAGAAAGCAATCAGTACATATTGTACAAGTCTACCTGCCCATTTACTTCCAGTAGATTGTGAAATTAAGCCCGCTAACCATTGTCCTCCAATTACACCTAATCCTAGGATAATGATGGCAAAAATGACATTTGGTAGGTAAGCAATAATCGCTGCTCCAATAGCGTTTAGTACATCTAAGTTTAAAGCATTTAATGCTTCAACAAAGAAGAACAATCCGATTAATCCAGCAACAATTTGTCCACTAATTTTAGCTAAGTCAAGGTTTCGAGTGCCTTTAACATCTAAGCCTCTCATAACATTGTTGATACCAGTGCCACTCAACAAGCTTGTCACTAAGTCACCAACAAACTTCGCAATTGCAATACCTACTCCTAGTAAAATTACGGCTACTAAGATATTTGGAATAGCTGCTAAAATAGCATTCAATACATTAACAATCGGTTCTGAAATTGAGCGAATGCCTAAAGTTTCAAGTGCTACAACTAGAATTGGAATAATAACTAATACATATGCAATATTTGATAACACATTAGCGATTGTATCTTTGCGCTCAGTTGAAACACCTGCTGAAGCATCTACTGCTTGGTCTTGATTAGTGAATTTTGATACCCAACGATCAACATTTAATGAAAGTGCTAGGTTATATACAAGATTCTTAACAAATTTACCAACCACAAATGCAGCAATTACTAGAACAACTGCCCCAATGATATTTGGTAGAAATGCTAACGCAGTATTAACCATATTTTGAATGGGTTGATAAACCGACGTTAATCCAAATGTTTCAAATATCCCAGGTAAGAATAAAATCCATACAAGATAATAAAAAACTTGTGCCAGGATATCGATAGTATTTCGTCCTTGCTCTGCGGTACCAACTGCACCCCATCCAGCTAATCTCTCATCAAAATTAATTGCTTCTAAACCTTTTTGAACGGCTTTTTTTACAAGAGTTGCAACTACCCATGCAACAAGAATAAGTAAAATGCCCATCAACAAGCTTGGAAGCATACTAGCAAATGAGTTCCATATTTGATTTATTTGGTTCATAACTATTCTCTCCTTCAAAAGTTTATTTACTTACGTATCTGAAATAAGTATAAGAATAAATAAATATCTTTTAAAGAAATATGCCTTAGAGCAGTTACTTTTTTTGATTTTTAATGAAATATCCCCATAAAAAGCAAAAAAACGCAGACAGGTCATTGTCTACGCTTGCTGGCAATCTATTCAATTAAATTGATTAGATAAGAGCAGTGTTCACATCCACTCACTCTTCATCACTATTTTCTCATGCAGTGACGTGCAAATGACCTTCTGTAAAAGCTTGTTGCTCGGTCGGCTCATCGCATAAGCTTTAATAATATAACATGCCCTCCATAGGAATGCAAGCTTCTTTTAATTTTTGTTTAAAACAAACTCATTACTTATTTTATACTTACTTTAATAATTACTT
>CAZTXI010000025.1:0-13329 GCA_964617265.1 uncultured Carnobacteriaceae bacterium
TACACACACGCAAGGCGTTCTAGCGTTTGTATAAATAAATTACACACACGCAAGATATTCTAACGTATGTATAAAGCTTTTATAAAAAAAGAGATAAGATGGGTGACTCACGTGTCGAATGACAAAGGGATAAAAAAATCTAGTCGCTATATAGCGGTTGAGATATTACAGCAAATTGAATTAGAAGAAGCGTACAGTAATTTACTGTTGCGTAAAATAATTGATGATTATGAATTATCAAAAGAAGAATCCAATTTATTAACTGAGTTGGTCTATGGTGTTTTACAAAGAAAGATGACATTGGATTACCAGTTAGAACCGTTTATAAAAAAACAAAAGAAAATTCAAAACTGGGTGAAACAACTCTTACGCATATCGCTTTACCAAATGAACTATTTAGACCGTATACCAGAACATGCTATTTTAAATGAAGCTGCGAAGATTGCGAAGTCACGAGGACATCGAGGGGTAGTTGGCTTAGTGAATGGTGTTCTGAGAAACATCCAAAGAAATGGTGTGTTGGATCCTGCAGCTATTCCAGAATTCAAAGAACGTATTTCTGTTCAATATAGTTTACCACTGTGGTTAGTGGATGATTTCATCAAACAAATCGGTGAAACAGAAACGGAGAAATTAGCTGCTTCGTTAAGTGAGCGTCCAAGTTTAAGCTTAAGAGTGAACCTAAAACGCATTTCAAGAGATGAAGCCATTACTGAGCTTGAAAAAGAGGGCTACGAAGCTGAGAAAAGTACCATTTCTCCGTTTGGAATTATCGTATTGAATGGTGTTCCAGTATCAACGCGATTGTTCCAAGAAGGCTACTTAGCTGTGCAAGATGAAACTTCTATGCTAGTTGCACCGACTCTTGATGTAGCACCGCATCATCAAGTACTAGATGCATGTGCAGCACCTGGCGGAAAAACGATGCATATTGCAACGAACTTCCTTGAAGCAGATAAAGGTGGTAAAGTCACCGCTTTAGATATTCATGAGCATAAAATAAACTTAATCAAAGACAATGCTCGAAGACAAGAAGTAGAAGACATTGTGGATGCTAAACAATTAGATGCACGTAAAATTACAAGCGAGTTTGGAGAAGCTACTTTTGATCGAATTTTGATTGATGCACCATGTTCGGGCCTTGGATTAATGAGAAGAAGACCTGAGATACGCTATACAAAATCAAAAAAAGACATAATTGCATTGCAAGCACTTCAATTAGAAATATTAACAGAAGCGAGTAAAGCATTAAAAGATAATGGTGAAATGGTTTATTCAACTTGTACGATTACAAAATTAGAAAACCAACATGTACTTGAAGCATTTTTAGAAAAAAATCCAGCATTTTCACTTGTTGAAGTAGAATATCCAAATGATGAAATGAAACAACAAGAAGATGGTACGTTAACGATTTTCCCTCACCAATATGGGACAGATGGATTTTTCATTTCAAAATTAAGAAAAAATAAAATGGTTTAAAGGCTAGAGGTGTATTATGAATTATAGTATTAAAACAGATCCAGGTAAGAGAAAAGATAATCAAGATTATACAGGCACATTTTTTAATCAATCATCCGTTTTATTAGCCATTCTTTGTGATGGTTTAGGTGGACACCAAGCGGGAGATATTGCGAGTGAAATGGCTGTATCCCAAATTGGGAACTCGTGGGAACAAACACAATTTACTCCACAAGATACATATTTAATTCAGAATTGGTTAAAAGATGTCATCAATCGTGAAAATACCCGAATATATGACGCGGCAGAAACGTATTCTGATTTAGAGGGTATGGGGACTACTTTAGTAGCGGTTGTTGTTTTAGAAAAACAGTTACTATTTGCGAATATTGGAGATAGTCGTGCTTATATCTATCAAGATAATGAAATGAATTTAGTAACAGAAGACCATTCGTTCGTTTCAGAACTACAAAGAAGAGGCGAATTAACAGATTTAGAAGCCAAAAATCATGTAAATCGAAATGCGTTGACTCGTTCATTAGGTGTTGACGGCAATTTAGATATTGATTTCTTCAAAGTCTTAAGAAGTTCAGCAGACTTGGTATTATTAAATTCAGATGGTCTTTCAAATACTTTAAGTGAACAGCAAATGATTGATGTATTAAATACGGACCTCGATTTAAATCAAAAAGCAGAAGATTTAGTAAACTTAGCAATTATAAATGAAGCTTCGGATAATGTAACAGTTAATTTAATTGATGTTCAGTCTGAAAAGCTAGATGAGGCGGGTGAATAAAATGGATATTGGAGAACGTATTAGTGGTCGCTATAAAATTTTGGATAAGATTGGTTCAGGTGGGATGGCGAATGTTTATTTAGCTGAAGACCTTATTTTAGAGCGAGAAGTAGCCGTAAAAATGATGTCGTTAAACTTTCAAGAGGGTGAAGAGAGAGATAACTTACGTCGTTTCCAGCGAGAAGCTCTATCAACAACTGAATTAATTCATCCGAATATTGTAAATATTTATGACGTAGGTGAAGGTGAGCGTCCCTATATTGTTATGGAATATGTAAATGGAATGGATTTAAAGAAGTTTATTCAAGAGAATCATCCAATTCCATACAATAAAGTCATTAAGATTATGTCTCAATTACTAAGTGGTATTGCTTATGCCCATGCCAATGGCATTATTCACCGTGATATTAAACCACACAACATTTTAATTGATCAAGAAGGTACAGTTAAGATTACCGATTTTGGAATAGCTGTAGCCTTATCTCAAAACTCAATTACACAAACTAATTCCATTTTAGGCTCTGTTCAGTATATTTCACCTGAGCAAGCAAGAGGGAATTTAGTGACGAAACAATCCGATATTTATTCATTAGGGATTGTATTATATGAAATGCTAACGGGTACTGTTCCATTTGAAGGGGAATCGGCTGTTTCAGTTGCTTTAAAACATTTCCAAGCACCGATACCATCTTTACGTGAGTTTGATTCACGTATACCACAACCACTTGAAAATGTTGTGTTAAAGGCAACTGCAAAAGAGCCAAAACACCGTTATGCGAGTGTGAGTGAAATGCAAGCAGATCTACAAACGGCTTTAGACCCAAATCGTAGAGAGGAACCAATCTTTATGCCGACTGATATCAATGAAGAAGATACATTGATTATGAAAGAACCTTTAATTCCAATTAAGGATGATAATTTAGAGGATCAGTCTACAGCAGTCATTTCAGACCAACCAATTGAAACACCAGAAAATGAAAAGCAAAAGAAAAAGCGTCCTTGGTGGCTTTTAATTTTCCCAGTTATTTTATTGGCGATTTTTATATTTTGGTTGTTAGGTCGTCCGCAAGAAGTTGAAATTCCTGAAGAGCTCATTGGTATGCCACTTGAAGATGCGATTGAATTATTAGTTGAAAACAACCTTGTATTCGGAGAAGTTATCGAAGATTCGCATGAAGAAGTAGAAGCAGGACATGTATTCCAGACATCACCGGATGTGGGAGATACCGTTCGAGAAGGCTCAACGGTTGATTTATATGTTAGCTTGGGCGAAGAACCTTTTGTTATGGGTGATTATACGGGTGAAGAATATGAACTCGTTCGAGCAGAATTAACAGAACTTGGTTTTGAAGTTGAGAGTGAAACAAGAAACGATGAATCGGTTCCAGCAGGGGCGATTATCGAACAAGATATCGATCCAGATACAGAAGTTATTATTAGCGAAACAACGATTACATTTATTGTGAGTGAAGGTCGACAAGAGATTGAACTAATTAGTTTTGAAGGTTACACTCGCCCGGGAGTCAGTGGTTACGCTACTTCAAATAACTTGGAGCTAGAAATCACCGAGCAATCTTCTGAAGAAATTCCAGCTGGTTTAGTGATATCACAAGATCCTGAAGCAGGTTCGACTGTTTATGCGGGGGACACTATATCGGTCATTTTCTCAACTGGACCTGAAGAAATTGAGTTACAAGAATTTACAGTCGATATTGTGATTCCGTTCCAAGAAAGAGAAACAACTGAGGAAGCGGAAGAGGGCGAAGAAGGTTCGGAGTCATCTGGATTAGGTTATAATGATGTTGAAATTTATATTAATGACTATGAAAGTGATTTTGATGCACCAGCTCATACATTAAGAATTGTTCAAAACACACCTTATACCCTAAGATTTACAGTGGAAGAAGGAAGCTACGCAACTTATCGAATTGATATTGATGGGCAACGATTTGTTGAAGAGATTGTTAGACCGTAAAGAATAGAAAGGGGTGTATGTTTGCAAGAAGGACAAATTACAAAAGCACTGAGCGGCTTCTACTATATAACCGATAAGGAAGATAAAAAAACGTATCAAACTAGAGGACGTGGAGTGTTTCGTTTAGATGGTGTGACACCATTAGTGGGGGATCATGTTGTTTTTAAAAGTGATAACTTAGAAGAAGGAACGCTTTTAGAAATTAAACCACGAAAAAATGAATTAATTAGACCACCAATTGCTAATGTGGATACAGGAGTTATTATCGCATCCATCGTGGATCCGGTGTTTTCTACACAATTAGTGGACCGTTTTTTAGTGATGCTAGAGTATCGTAATATTGCACCAATCATATACATTTCAAAATTAGATATAGCGGATGATGAAACAACTCAAGCAATGGAAGAATACAAAGCGATTTATGAAGCGATTGGTTATCCTTTTATTACATTAAATGTAGATAAAGTAGATGATTTAAAAGCTGAAATTGTTCATACATTCGAAGACTATTTTGAGGATAAATTAGTCGTTTTTATTGGGCAATCAGGAGCAGGGAAATCAACATTACTGAATTACTTGAATCCAGCATTTGATTTAAAAACAGGTGAAACGTCGAAATCACTTGGTCGTGGTCGTCATACAACACGACATGTTGAATTATTACCTTTATTAGGTGGCCGTTTTGCAGATACACCAGGGTTTAGCTCATTGAAGTTTGAGGATATCGAAGTAGAAGAATTATCTTCTTGCTTCCCTGAAATGTGGTCTCGCAAGGATGAGTGTCGTTTTAGAGGTTGTTTACACCAAAACGAACCCAATTGTGCGATTAAAAAAGCAGTTGAAAACGATGAAATTGCTTCATTTAGATATGAAAACTATTTACAGATTCTAAAAGAATTACAAGAACGTAAACCAAAATATTAATGATTAGAATATTATAGAAAGTAGTGTTATTTTATGGGTAAAATTGCACCGTCAATTCTAAGTGCAGATATTGGAACATTAGCACAAGATATCAAAATGCTTGATGAAGGTGGGGCGGACTGGATTCATATTGATGTAATGGATGGCCATTTTGTTCCAAATTTAACTTTTGGACCAAATGTTGTAGCTGCAGCAAAAGCAGTAACTGATTTACCATTAGATGTTCATTTAATGGTCGAAGAACCTGAAAAGATGATTAATGGTTTTGTCGAGGCTGGTGCCACTACTATTACAGTTCATGCTGAAGCAACTAAGAATATTCACCAAGTTATGCAGCACATTCGGTCACAAAATGTTTCACCGGGAGTGGTGATTAACCCAGGTACACCTGTTTCATTTATAGAACCGGTATTATCTTCAGTTGACCTTGTGTTAGTTATGACAGTTAACCCAGGTTTTGGCGGACAAGCCTTTATTCCTGAAATGCTTTCAAAAATCGAAGCGCTCGATCAATATCGAAAAGAGCATGACTTACAGTTCTTAATCGAAGTTGATGGTGGAATTAACAATGAAACCATTCAGTTGTGCCGTAAAGCTGGAGCGGATGTTTTCGTTGCCGGCTCAAATATTTTTAGTGCACCTTCACCAGCAGATCAAATCGCTAAATTAAAAAAACTGGTGAATTAAATGTCTGCAGTTCATATCATCTTAGGTGCTCCGAAAGCTGAAGAAATTAAACCTTTGATTCAAGAAAATGGGATTGTTATAGGTGTGGATCGTGGTGCATTGTTTGCGATAGAGGAAGAAATTGATTTAGCTGTTGCCATAGGTGATTTTGATTCCATTTCAGATGATGAAGTGGCTTTAATTGAGAAGTTTGCGAAGCTGAAGCTCCAATATCCTACTGATAAAGATGACACTGATACTGAATTGGCATTACTTTACGTAAAGGAACATTATCCAAACACGCCAATCTATCTTTATAATTGGTATGGTGGACGGATAGACCATTTATATAGTATTTTATTTCTGCCTATTCAAAAACGATTTGAATCATTGATTCCCAATCTAAATTTGATTTCTGAAAAGAATGTTATTTCGTATTACTTACCAGGTGAACATCAGATTGGAAAGATAGATCCGATGGATTATTTATCTTATGTGCTGCTTACAGAGGTGGAGAATTTAACATTGAACCAGGTTAAATATCCATTAACTGAAGCATCTTATAAGCAACCAATCGCCTTAATAAGTAATGAATTTTTATCCGATAAAGCAACGTTCTTTTTTGATTCTGGAATTGTTGCAGCTATACAAAGTAGAGATTAATAAAATAGTATTAATACAGAAGAGACACTCACTGAACGATTTCAGGTGAGTGTCTTTTTTAGGTTAGACAATATAGAGATTTTTGCAATCGACTGAGGGCAAAATAAAAACGCCGTATCTACTTTTCAGTAAATAGGGCGTTTAATTATTTTTCATCATAAATTATACACGTTGAACTTTTCCAGATTTAAGTGCTCGCGCTGAAACCCAAACACGTTTAGGTTTACCATCAACTAGCACACGAACTTTTTGTAAGTTCGGTTTGAAGCTACGTTTAGAAGAGTTAAGTGCGAATGAACGGTTGTTACCTCTACTTGCAGTACGTCCAGTGAAATAGCATTCTTTAGCCATTACATATCCTCCTTTGCAAACAGTCAACTCAAATATCGACTATTTTCATACTTGAATAGAATAACACATTTTATTTTTAATTACAACAAAAAATAAATTTAATTTATAATTTTAAAAACATATAATCCATTTCAACAAAAGAAATCGTTATCACGGATAAAATAGGTGTAAAATTTGCTATAATACAGATATCTTTTATAGTAAAGCCTTATAAAATAGTACAAAGACACGGTTCATGTTGATATTATTTTCTTTTTTAGGTAATATTGTTAGAGTATGAAATATTTTATTCAATAAATAAATATCATTTTAATTAATAGATAAACGGAAAGGAGAAAATATAATGTCCGTTACCGTAAATAATGATTATGGATCAATTGAAATCTCGAATGATGTAATTGCAACTGTTGTTGGGGGAGCTGCTACAGAAATCCCGGGAGTTGTTGGGATGGCAAGTAGACATCAAGTAAGAGATGGGTTAAATGAAATTTTAAATCGAGAAAACTATGCAAGAGGTATAGTTGTCAGTCAAGATATGGGAATTGTTGTAGACGTATATATTATTGTAAGCTATGGAACGAAAATTTCAGAAGTTTCAAAGAATGTGCAAGAGCGAGTTAGCTATCAACTTGAGGCTAGTCTAGGTGTAAAAGCCGACGCAGTAAATATTTTTGTGCATGGCGTTCGCGTACAAAATGATTAGTCGAGTTACTTCTATGAAGTAACCTTGGGAGGAAATTAGGAATGGAAATTGTGAATTTAACAGGGAAAGATTTTAAGAATATGATAGCGGCTGGTCAAGCTCGTTTATCTGAACATTCTGAATATGTTAACTCTTTAAACGTATTCCCGGTACCCGACGGAGATACGGGAACGAATATGAATTTAACTTTTACAAGTGGAGCACAAGCTACAAAAGAAGCTCATTCAGAAAACATTGGCCAAATTGGTCAAGCACTTTCAAAAGGTTTATTAATGGGTGCTCGAGGAAACTCGGGTGTTATCCTTTCTCAATTATTTAGAGGATTTAGTAAATCAATTGAAACAAAGAATGAAATTAATGCATGGGAATTTGCTCAAGCATTTCAAGCTGGAGTTAATGCAGCATATAAAGCAATCATGAAGCCTGTAGAGGGAACCATTTTAACAGTTGCGCGTGAGTCTGCTGAAGCTGGTGTGATTAAAGCTGAATCGACAGATAATGTTATTGAAGTAATGGAAGAAATTCTAGACATGGCTAACAAATCATTAGCGAATACACCAGAATTATTAGCTGTATTAAAAGAAGTAGGAGTAGTTGATAGTGGTGGACAAGGATTAGTTTATGTCTATGAAGGTTTCTTATCTTCACTTACAGGTGAAGAAATCGTATCACAAGAAGAACCTCAATTAGATGAATTAGTTCGTGCAGAACACCATCGAAATCCTGTTCATGACTTCATGAATACAGAAGATATCGAATTTGGTTATTGTACAGAAATCATGGTTCGCTTAGGCGAAGGTGAAACAGTTGATAGTGAATTTGATTATGATGACTTTAGGAATCACTTGAATGAACTTGGAGATTCATTGTTAGTTATTGCTGACGAAGAAGTTGTAAAAGTTCACGTTCATACAGAAACACCTGGGGAAGTAATGAATTTTGGACAAAAATTTGGTTCATTGATGAAAATTAAAGTAGATAACATGCGTGAGCAACATCGTTCGTTAGACGAAGGATCAGCTGCTTCAAAACCAGTTGAAAAGGCTCAACCGAAAGAAGTTAAAGATACAGCGGTTATTTCAGTAGCAGCTGGTAAGGGTGTTATTGAATTGTTTGAAAGCTTTGGCGTAGATTACGTTATTGAAGGTGGACAAACGATGAACCCAAGTACTCAAGATTTCTTGAATGCAATGGAAGAAGTTCCTGCTAAACGTTACATCCTACTACCAAACAACAGCAACATTTTCATGGCAGCTAAACAAGCGACAGAAGTATCTGAAATGGAGGCTGCAGTTGTTGAAACACGTTCGGTTCAACAAGGATTGAATGCAATGTTAGCCTTTAACCCGCAAGGAAGTTTAGAAGATAACCAAGAAATGATGACGGAAGAGCTACAACATGTCGCTTCAGGTCAAATCACAAATGCCGTTCGTGATACTGAAATTGGTGGATTAACAATCAAAAAAGATGATTTCATGGGCCTAATTGATGGCGATATTAAAATCAGCCAATCAGATATCAAATCAACGTCAATTGAAACAATAAAACAAATGATTACAGAAGATAGTGAATTAGTCACTTTAATATATGGTGAAGATAGCACGGAAGAGTTTGTAGAGTCTTTAATAGAAGATTTAGAGGAACTATATCCGGATATTGAGTTTGAAACCCACGAAGGGAATCAACCTGTCTATCCATTATTAATCTCGGTAGAGTAATTTATTAAAAATGCGAACTTGAAAGTATTTAGTTTTTATTAAATATTTTTTTGTTCGCATTTTCTTTATAAACAAATAGGAGGTGGATACAGAATGGAGCGATTATTTAAAGATAAAGTTAATCAATTAAAAGGTGTTGGGGAGAAGCGTGTTCAAGCATTAGAAAAATTAGGTGTTGAAACGATTTGGGATTTACTAACATTCTTTCCGTTTCGTCATGAAGATTTAACGGTAAAAGATATCGAGCTAATTGAAGACCGCCAAAAAGTTGTATTAGAAGGCATTGTTATTGCGCAACCACATGTTCAGTTTTATGGGCGGGGTAAAAGTCGGTTGGCTTTTCGAATTAATGTTGACCGTGTCATTATTCCAGTAACCTTTTTTAACCAACATTATCTAGAAAAACAAATCATTTCGGGTGAAGCAATCCGTGTATTTGGTACATGGGATGCTCAGCGCATGCAATTATCAGGTATTAAGATTATTGGAAGTCAGCCAACAAATGCGAATGAAGAATTTGAGCCCATTTATCACTCCAATAAAGATATATCACATGCAGTAATTAAAAAACTGGTTAAACAAGCTTGGGATGATTATTCAGAAAATATCACAGAAATTATACACTCTGAAATTATTCAGAAATATAAATTGCTATCATTAAAAGAAGCGATTTATGGTATGCATTTTCCAAAAGATGAACAAACAATGAATATCGCAAGGGAAACCATTATTTTTACGGAATTTTTTATTTTCCAAGTACAAGTACAATTTCGTCGACTAACACATAAAAGAACTGGTGCTGGAGAAGCGATTGATTATGATTTAACAAAGCTAAAAGAATTCTTTGATCAACTACCCTTTACGTTAACAAAGGCTCAGAAAAATGCAGTGAATGATATTTCAGCCGATTTAAAAAGACCCATTCAAATGTATCGTCTGTTGCAAGGAGATGTAGGTAGTGGGAAAACTGTTGTAGCTGCAGGAGCGATTGCAGCTGCTCAATCAGCTAATATTCAATCCGCTTTAATGGCACCAACTGAAATTCTTGCAGAACAGCATTATAGAAGCTTACAATCGATGTTTGCTGATTCTAATATTCAAGTGGGACTTTTAACTAGTTCAATTAAAGCAAAAGATAGAAGAGAGCTTTTAGCAAGTGTTGAAACAGGAGCGATTGATTTATTAGTTGGGACACACGCTTTAATCCAAGATGATGTAGTATTTAAGAAATTGGGATTAGTTATCATTGATGAACAACATCGATTTGGTGTGAATCAAAGAAAAGCTTTACGTGAAAAGGGCATTCAACCTGACGTATTATTTATGACAGCTACGCCAATACCAAGAACCCTATCCATGACAGCTTATGGTGAAATGGATGTTACAGTTATTGATGAAATGCCTGCGGGGCGTCAACCGATAAAAACATACTGGATACGTAAAAAACAAGTTCCTCAATTAAAGGAAGAAATCCATAAAGAACTTAAAAATAAATCACAAATTTATGTAGTAGGTCCTTTAATAGAAGAATCAGAAGAATTGGATTTAGAAAATGCTACGCAATTAGCGAATCTTTATGCGCAATCGTTCGCACCAGAATATACAGTTGGTCTATTACACGGACGGATGAGTGCAGAAGAAAAAGATGAGATAATGGATGCATTTAAAAAACAAACAATTGATATTTTAGTTTCAACAACTGTTATCGAAGTTGGAATTGATGTACCGAATGCGACGATGATGGTTATTCATGATGCCGATCGTTTTGGGTTAGCCCAACTTCATCAATTAAGGGGAAGAGTTGGAAGAGGTTCAAAACAATCATTCTGTATTCTAGTTGCTGATCCAAAAGGTGAAAATGGTGTAAAACGAATGCAGATCATGACAAGTTCAACTGACGGGTTTGTCATTAGTCAAAAGGACTTAGAAATGCGCGGTCCAGGAGAGTTATTTGGAAAAAGACAATCCGGATTACCGGAATTTAAAGTAGCTGATATTGTAGAAGATGAGTTAGCATTGGAAGCTGCTCGTTATGAAGCAGGTCTTACTATAATGAAGAAAGACTTTTTTACCAATACAGAATATGATAAATTAAGATATCTAGTAGGTATTGAAGATGGACAAATTACTGATATACTAGACTAGTAATTATTAAAGAATGTTAATGATAAACTTATTTAAGGAGTGAACATAATGAGAATTGCAATTGATGCAATGGGTGGAGACGATGCACCAAAAGTAGTAGTAGAAGGTGTTTTAATGGCTGCCGAAGAATTCCCTGACACAACAATGGTTATGTATGGAGATAAAAAACAAATTAATCAATACATGACTAAGTCACTACCAAATATTGAAATTGTACATACAGATGAAAAAATTGAAGGTGATGATGACCCTGTAAGATCGGTTCGTCGCAAAAAAAATGCATCAATGGTTTTGGCTGCTCATTCTGTAAAAGAAGGCACGAATGACGCATTATTCTCAGCAGGTAATACAGGTGCTTTACTAGCGGCAGGAACATTAATTATTGGACGAATTCGTGGAATTGATCGTCCAGCCTTAATGGCATCGATGCTAACTGTTAATTCAGATAAAGATAAAATGCTGGTGTTAGATTTAGGAGCGAATGCTGATGCGAAGCCGATTAACTTAGATCAATACGCTACATTAGGTACGTATTACGCAAAATATGTTAATAAAGTTTCTAATCCATCGGTGGCATTATTAAATAATGGAACAGAAGATAATAAAGGAAATCAATTAACAAAAGCAGCATTTGATTTATTAAAAGAAAATGAAAGTATTCATTTTATTGGAAACGTTGAAGCGCGTGAAATGTTTAATGGACCAGCGGATGTATTAGTAGTAGATGGATTTACTGGGAACGCCGTTTTAAAATCAATGGAGGGAACAGCGTCAACTGTTGTTAACTTATTAATTGATGCGATAAAAAATGGTGGTGCAAAAGGTAAGTTAGGTGCTTTATTCTTAAAAGACCAATTAAAAGGATTAAAAGATACCATGAACCTATCTAAACTTGGTGGAGCAATATTATTTGGTGTTAAGTCTCCAGTTATGAAAACGCATGGTGCAACAGATGCTGAAGCAGTCTATCATACACTAAGACAAACAAGGGATATTTTACAAACTGATGTAATAGAAGATTTAGTTGGGTATTTTGAATCTGAACGAGCAGAGTAGAGCTTTATAAAAGAAAAACTTAAATGATTCTAATTAATAGTAAAATTATGTGAAAACTATGGAAATTCGTTTAGAATTGCGTTAAAATAATAGCTATCAGTATTTTTTAGGTAATTTTAACTTTAAATAAGCAATTATTGTATTTGAAAAGATCTTACCTACTTATTTAGAATGTAGAATTGAGGAGGTGGCTGCAATGACAGAACAAGAAATATTCGAACATATTAAAGCCATTATTGTTGATCGACTAGGTGTCGATGAAGATAAGATTAATTATGATACAAATTTTCAAAATGACCTAGGTGCTGATTCACTAGATATTGTTGAGCTCGTAATGGAAATGGAAGATGCCTTCAACGAAGAAATCTCTGATGAAGTTGCTGAGCAAATTACAACAGTAGGAACAGCTGTGGAATACATTAAAACAAAGGTTTAAGATTGAAAATGAGTAACAAAATGAGTGTTTATGAGAAATAATTAAGAATAAATGAGAAAAAGACTTGATTTTTTAATTTAATGCTATATTATTATAGATAACTTGAATGAGTAACACATAAACTAAGTCAAGCTATCTGAAATGTATTTTGTTTATTAGCAAAAATTAATAGCGAGTCTTACTAGATGGTTAGAGCTTTCAAAGACTTTAACCATGAACAACAGAATGCATAGGAGGTTACGATAGTGGCGACCGAAGAAAACTTATTAGAAATTAACAATCTAGAAGTTGGTTTCCGTTTTGGAGACGAATACCACAACGCAGTGGATGACGTGTCAATTACATTAAAAAAGAATGAGATTCTTGCAATCGTTGGAGAGTCAGGTTCTGGAAAATCAACTCTTGCCACAGCTATTATTGGATTACATGATCCACTTA
>CAZTXI010000026.1:0-13096 GCA_964617265.1 uncultured Carnobacteriaceae bacterium
ATTTTCATGAAAAAACTAGTACAATTAATAAAATCAACAAACTCGAATATGGAGGGAAAAGTAATGAACTATAAACAATATTATCTTCTGAGTTTTTTAAAACAGAATAGTCCAACAACGAGTTCACAATTACTCCATATTTTTCAAGGAAAACGTACACCTTCAATGTTTTATTTAGCCGAACGCAATAAATGGCACCATGCTTTTGCTCAGTTTAAGAAAATAGATTTACAAAATCTTGAAAAGCAGCTCGCTCAGTTTGAAAAGAATGGTTTTATTTTCAAAAAAGATCAATCTTATTATCTAACGAATAAAGGCCATGAGAGTTACACTAAATTTTTTGAAGATCATTATTATCCTCAGGTTTCTAGTTTTTCTAATGGACCGATTAAAATACCGTTTTGGGATCGTTATCAACTTTTCGTTCAGATTTTTTCTGAAATGAGTTATCAAAATAAACATTACACGCCTATTATAAAAAATCCTAGTCATCAAGAAAATGTCCGTCAATTATTTTATCAGTTCAAGGATCAAACGGATTTATTGTTAGAAAACTGGATTGAAGAGCAGTCCTTTTTATTGGATCAGATTGAAGAGCAGCGAGTTGGTGTACTCATGGATCAGCTGACAGGAAATGATAAGATTGGAGAAACCAAAAAACAACTTCAAGAACAGCTTGAAATGGAAGAATTGGAATACTTTTTTTATCATTTAGATACAATGGAAGAACTACTTATAATTATACAAACTTATCCAAAAAAACTTCCTATTTTACATGCAATAGTAAATCAATTACAACTAGAGTCGAATTATGGTTTGTCGATGAGTACGAGTGAAACATATCATCTATTGACTCAAGGCAATTCAATTTCAGAAATATCGACTATAAGACACTTGAAAGAAAATACAATTCGAGAGCATATTTTAGAATTAGCATTTATTTTAAATGATTTTCCTTTTAAATTTTTTGTGCCAGAAAATTTATATAATGAATTGCACAAAGCGTTTGAAACAAAAGAGGATTATTCTTTTAAACAGGCACTAGCTGATATTCCGGAACTTGAATTTATGTATTATCGATTAGTTGAATTAGAAAGGATGCGAAAGAATGGAGCAACCACTATATAATATTTTATCAGAAAAATTTGGCTACTCAGACTTTCGCTTAGGTCAAAAAGAGGCCGTTGAATCCGTACTAGCTCATAAAGATACTTTGGTTATGTTACCAACAGGTACAGGGAAGTCACTTTGTTATCAACTCCCTGCTTACTTGATGGATGGCTTAGTATTAATTGTTTCACCACTTTTATCGCTTATGCAAGATCAAGTAGAAAACTTAAAATTGAAAGGTGAAAAGAAGGTTGCTGCCTTAAATAGTTTAACACCGTACTCTGAAAGAAATCGTATTTTTAAACAATTGGGTGATTATCGTTTTATATATACTTCACCAGAAATGCTTCAAAATAGTGAAGTTATGAATCATTTAAAAAGAACTAAAATTAGTTTGTTTGTTATTGATGAGGCTCATTGTATTTCACATTGGGGAACGGATTTTAGACCAGATTATCTAGCTTTGGCCGATGTTCGAAAACAGCTGAACCAACCAACAACAATGGCATTAACAGCTACTGCAACGGAACAAGTTCGAAAAGAAATTATATCTTTTTTAAATCTCGATATTACAAATACGAACCAAATTATTCAATCGGTTGATCGACCTGAAATTAAATTTATTGTTGAACATTGTCGTGGAAATAAAATGGAAAAAATTGTTGAATATGTTAAAGGAATTGATGGAGCAGGAATTATTTATTTTATGAGCAAGAAACTAGCTGATAAAGTTGCTCATGAATTGAAACATGACTTCCAAATTCAAGCAGAAAGTTATCATTCTGATATTGATGGGGATGACAAAGTAAAAATCCAGCAGCAATTTTTAAAAAATAAACTACAAGTAATTTGTGCAACTAGTGCATTCGGTATGGGATTTGATAAGCAAGATATCCGATATGTAATCCACTATCATATGCCTGATTCACCAGAAATGTACTTACAAGAAGTAGGGAGAGCAAGTCGAGATGGTCAATTAGGTTTAGCTATACTTCTTTATCAACCAGGTGATGAACAAATTCCAAGAAGATTTATTGAAGATTCATTACCTTCACATGCGGAACTAGTATTAGTTGCAAAAGAAGGTAACAAGGTTACTTTTGCTGAAGAATCAATGCTGAAACTAGCGCAATATTTTATCCAAACACACGAAACAATTGATGAAGCTGCTTGTTCAATTTCACAAAGAAAAGAAAATAAGCTCAAACAAGTAGAATATATGATGCGATATATTTATAATGAAGACTGTAAACGAGAAATTATTTTAAATTATTTCAATGAAACAAAACAAGAAAAATTAGAAATATGCTGTTCAAGTTGTGGTTTAGATCATCTTGAAATCATTAAAACATTCAATGGATTTAAATTGACTAAAGCTGCTGAAACAGCTTCGAATAGTCATTGGAAGGCTAAGTTCAATCGATTGTATAATATAGACTAACTTTTTAATGAAAAATTTGCTACAATAGAACAGCAATCAATTACGGAAGGACGGAGTCTTATGAGCAAAGATAAAAATAAATCACAAGACGAAGAAATGTGGTCTAAGCGATTCGCTGAAGATCATCAAGATTTGGAATATGTTTCAAGAAGTGAGCGATCTAGAAGTGCGAGAAGTAAAGATGACGGTATGTCACCAATTCTTGCAGGAACAGTTATCTTTTTAGCTGTTATTATTTTAGCAATGATTTTTTATTATATGTGGTATTCAAATCGCCCACTGAGTGAATCAAATGAACCAGAAGATGTAAATATTGAAACGGTTGAAGATACAGAGGAGCCAGAAGAGGTCGAACCAGAACCAGAACCTGAGCCTGAAACTGAACCCGAGCCGACGCCAGAACCAGAACCAGAAGATGTTGAGCCAGAACCTGAGTCAACACCCGAACCAGAACCGACACCTGAGCCGGAACCAGAACCTGAGCCCGAGCCAACACCACCAACAACTGAAGGGCGATCAACTTATATCGTTAAAACAGGCGATAATATGTATCGTATTGCTTTAAACCACAATATGACAACGCAAGAATTAATGGCTTTAAATAATTTAAGCGATGAAACGGTTTATGTTGGACAAGAACTAATTGTTGAATAAGATTATGGAAGATGAAGGAATGGATAAATTGGTTTCAAATGAATTTAATATTGCAATAGATGGACCAGCATCATCTGGTAAAAGTACCATCGCAAAAATACTAGCAGATACTTATCAATTAGTGTATGTGGATACAGGTGCAATGTATCGATCACTAACTTATCTAGCATTAAAAAACAACATCGCTTTTGATGATGAAGATGCTTTAATGGGTCTTTTAAATACAACTGAAATTGTTCTTAAAAGAACAGAAGATGGTCAATCTGTTATCGTAAACGATGAAGATGTAACGGAAGCAATCCGCCAAAATGATGTGACAAATAACGTATCGGTTGTTGCTTCTTTTGCAAAAGTAAGGGAAGAATTAGTTAGAAGACAACAAGCTATGGCACAAAAAACAGGTGTTGCTATGGATGGTCGTGATATTGGGACAGTCGTTTTACCCAATGCAGAAGTAAAAATATTTCTAGTAGCGAGTGTTTCAGAACGTGCGGATCGTCGTTATTTAGAAAATAAACAAAAAGGTATTGAATCAGACTACGAACAATTAATGAAAGAAATTATTGCTCGTGACGAGTATGATTCAAATCGTGAAGTTTCTCCTTTAAAACAAGCAAATGATGCGGTGAAGGTTGATACAACAGGTCTTTCTATTGAAGAAGTAGTTGAAAGATGTAAAGAAATCATTCTTTCCAAATTATCAAATCAATAAAAAATAGGATTATTTAACGAGAAATTCATAATCTTTTAAGAAATCCTAGCTATCATTGGAAATTGTCGCGTATTTAATATATAATGTTGTAAGATGAACTTATTGATTGTATTGGAGGCACAGTGAAAATGGCAGAAAACGAAAACAAAGAATTAGAAGTCACTGAAGAAGTTGAAGTGACAGAGGTAGATGAAACAGTTGAACAAGAACCTACTGAGAAATTAGTAGAGGATCAAGTTGAAGCTGATTCGGTTGCAGAAACTGAAGAGGTAGAAGTTGAAACGATGTCTGAAGCCCTTGATGCATCTGTTGAAGTTAAGCCAGGTGACATTGTAGAAGGTGTTGTTTTAGCATTTGATGACGACAAAAACGTTGTTGTTGGTTTAGATACAGGGCATGAAGGTAACATTCCATTACGTGAATTATCAACTAACCGTGTAACAAACCCATCAGATGAAGTAGAGATTAACGAACGTATTCGCGTAACAGTTTTACGTGTTGTTAGTGATAAAGAGCAAGGTAGCTTTATCTTATCTAAAAAACGTGTAGACCAACGTGAAGTATGGAACGAACTACAAGAAAAATTTGATAACGGTGAAACGGTTGAAGCAGAAGTTAACCGCGTTGTTAAAGGTGGAGTTACAGTTGATTTAGGTGTTAGAGGATTTGTTCCTGCATCTCAATTAGATACTCGTTTTGTTCGTGATTTAACTCAATTCGAAGGAAACACTTATGAATTCAAGATTATTGAAATCGACCCTCAAAACAGACAGTTAATTTTATCTCGTCGTGAACTATTAGAAGCAGATGAAGCAGACAAGCGTGAACAAGCACTTGAAAACTTATCAGATGGTGCAGAAGTTACTGGTACTGTTGTACGCTTAACTAACTTTGGTGCTTTTGTTGACTTAGGTGGAATTGATGGATTAATTCACATTTCAGAAATTGCTCACGAACATGTAGAGCATCCTGAAGATAAATTATCTGTTGGCGATGAAATTAAAGTGAAAGTTCTTAACGTAGATGAAGATCGTGAGCGCGTTTCACTTTCTTACAAAGCTCTTCTACCAGGACCATGGGAAGCAATTGAAGCAGAATACCCAGCTGGAAGTGTAGCTACAGGTACAGTAAAACGCATCGTTGACTTTGGTGCATTTATTGAATTAAAACCAGGTGTTGAAGGTTTAGTTCATATTTCAGAAATGGCTCACCGTCATGTTGAAACACCACATGAAATCGTTAGAGAAAACGAAGAAGTTGAAGTGAAAGTATTAAGTGTTGATCAAGATGAGCAACGCGTGTCACTTTCAATTAAAGCGTTAGAAGAAGCGCCTGAAAGAACTGAAGAGCCTAAACCGAAAAAAGAAAAACGTGCAGAAGTACGTCAGCCTCAATTAAGAGACGAGGAAGATGATTCAGGATTTACAATTGGTGACCAATTAGGAGATCAATTGAAAGGTTTATTCGGTAACGACGAAGAGTAATCTTTTTTGTAAAGTTGAATAATACAGATAAACACCCAACTTAGTTGAGCTTTATACAAGTTGGGTGTATATTATTTTTTATAGTAGAGTAAGATAAATAGTATAGAAAGTTGGTGAGAGCATGTCAAAACCTACTATTGCAATTGTAGGACGTCCAAATGTTGGTAAATCGACTATTTTTAACCGAATTATTGGCGAACGTGTCTCAATTGTAGAAGATGAACCAGGAGTTACTAGAGACCGTATTTATGGGCAAGGAGAATGGTTAAGTAAAGAATTCTCTCTCATTGATACAGGTGGTATCACATTAGATAATATTCCATTGGATATTGAAATAAAGAGTCAAGCTGAAATCGCGATTGAAGAAGCAGATATTATTATATTTATAGCGGATGCTAGAGATGGTGTTACTTCATTAGATGAAAATATTGCTAAAATTTTACATCGTTCGGAAAAACCAGTGGTACTTGCCGTGAATAAAGCAGATAACCCTGAGCAAAGAGCGGAAGTATACGAATTTTACGCATTAGGTCTTGGAGACCCGTACCCAATTTCAGGGACTCATGGGTTAGGACTTGGGGATTTATTAGACGAAGCTGTTAAGCATTTTTCAGATGATATGGAAGATGATTATGATGAATCGGTCATTCGTTTTAGTTTAATTGGTCAACCAAACGTTGGTAAATCAAGTTTAGTTAATAAAATATTAGGTGAGAAGCGAGTCATTGTTTCTCCAAAAGAAGGTACAACACGTGATGCTGTGGATACCGTCTTTTTTGATGAAGATGGTCAAGAATTTGTTATGATCGATACAGCGGGTATTCGTAAAAGTGGTAAAATCTACGAGAATACAGAAAAATATAGTGTATTAAGAGCGATGAGTGCAATCGAAAGATCGAATGTAGTGTTATGTGTTATAGACGCTGAATTAGGTATTAGAGAGCAAGATTCACGCGTATTTGGTCATGCCCATGATGCAGGTAAGAGTATCATTATCTTAGTTAATAAATGGGATACAGTGGAAAAAGATACAAATACACAAAGAGACTTTGAGCGAGATATTCGAACTCGTTTCAAATACTTAGATTATGCACCTGTACTGTTTGTTTCCGCTGAAACAGGGGAGCGACTACATCGGTTACCAGAAATGATTAAAACCGTACATGAGAGCAGTATGCAACGTGTGCAGTCATCAATCCTTAATGATGTCTTAATGGACGCATTGGCTATGAATCCGACGCCTACAGTCAATGGTAAGCGTCTAAAGGTCTTTTATATGACTCAAGTAGCAGTAGGCCCACCTACGTTTATTGTCTTTGTTAATGATACGGATTTACTCCATTTTTCATATCGTAGATTCTTGGAAAATCAATTACGTAAGAACTTTAATTTCGAAGGAACACCATTAAAAATCATTCCACGTAAAAGAACTTAAAGTAAAAAAAGTATAAAATTTGGTGAGATTTATTCAAAAACGATTGCAGTTATAAGGGTTATGTGTTATCTTTTTAAATGAAATGTCGAACGAATGACTATTTCACCTATTTTATTCTCAAATGAATGGGATTATAAAAAGTGAAGTTTAGTGTTATACTAACGTAAGCTTTTTAGGGAGGTGTAGAAGTATGGCAAATAAAGCAGATTTAATCGACGGTGTTGCAACAAAATCTGGTTTAACTAAGAAAGATGCTACTGCAGCAGTAGAAGCTCTTTTTGACGTCGTTACAGAAACTTTAGCAGAAGGTGAACGTGTTCAAGTTATCGGATTCGGTAGTTTTGAAGTTCGTGAACGTGCTGCTCGTAAAGGACGTAACCCACAAACAGGGGAAGAAATCGAAATCCCTGCAACAAAAGTTCCAGCATTCAAAGCTGGTAAAGGCTTAAAAGACTCAGTTAAAGGTAACTAATACCAGAGTATTTTAACAAATTTACAGTGATAAGCTGTTTAACCGATTGTCTACGGACAGTCGGTTTTTTTGATAATGACAAATTTATTTTAGTTGACTTATAATTACCTTTAAATTAGATATATTAAGTGAGATTCAGCGTTAAAGTTTAGATAAATATTAAATTATAGCTTTTGAAAATCAATCAAAAGTCTGGTATATTAACTGTTGTTATCATAGTTCTGAATACAAGAGATACAATAATGTTATAAAATTTAAAATGGATGTTGACATTCTATCGCTACAAATGTATAATTATTTTTGTTGTGAAAAGCACCAGTAGCTCAGCAGGATAGAGCATTCGCCTTCTAAGCGAACGGCCGGGGGTTCGAATCCCTCCTGGTGCGTATATAAACGAAGAATCGATACTTCATTTGAAGTATCGTTTTTTTTTCTCACATATCTTACTATCTTAGGACTTTCATTGATAATAACGTAAAAGTATAATAAAATAACTATTATATTATAAACGATATCGAAAGTGGGTCTAATGTGATAAAAAAAGAAGATTGGTTTACAATTCCAAATATTTTGTCGTATGTACGAATCGCAATAATCCCTATTTATATGTCGATGTATATCCATGCTGAAACGGCAATGGATTATTACTGGGCTGCGGGCATACTTTTTTTATCTGGAGTAACCGATTCTCTAGATGGCATTATTGCGCGTAAGACAAACCAAATAACTGACTTAGGAAAGTTACTTGATCCATTAGCAGATAAGTTAACCCAAGTGTCTGTTATTGCAGCAATGTTTATTCAACGCCCTTATATATTACCTTTGTTAGTCTTATTTGTTTTAAAAGAATTGTTTTTACTCATTAATAATGTCATTCTCTATAAAAAAGACGTTATTATGGATGGATCAATGTGGTTTGGAAAAGTTGCTACAGCTATTTTTTATGTGTGTATGTTTTTACTCGTGATTTTTCCTTATCTAGGAAAACCTGAAAGTTTGTTTTTAATCTACATAACAACAGGCTTTCAAGTAGTAGCACTAATCGGCTATGGGAATTGGTTTTTTAAACAATATAAAGCATTAAAATAATTAAAGTAGTAAAAAGAATGGAATGAATGAAAATGGATAGAAACGAAGCTTCACTCAGAGCGTTAACAATTTTGCTTCGAGCTTCAAGTAGTGTGTCAAGCATGTTAAAGAAAGATATGCAGTCTTATGGCTTAAATCCGACTGAATTTACTGTAATGGAAGTTCTTTATAATAAAGGAGCTCAACCCATTCAAGTTATCGGTAACAAGGTTCTGTTAGCATCAAGCAGTATTACGTATGTCATTGACCAGTTAGAAAAGAAAACGTATGTTGAAAGAAAAGTAAACGAAAATGATCGTCGTATTACACTAGTTTCCCTTACAGCAAATGGTCAAAAATTTATGGAGGGTGTATTCCCACAACATAGTAAATTAATTCAAGAATTGTTCGGAGAGTTATCTCAAAATGATATTGAACAATTAAGTGAATCACTTAAAACAATTGGCTTCAAAGCGATTGATCTTTTTGAGGATTCAGCTGAATAATTGTAGGAATCGCATTTTCGTAAAAAGTTTGCTATAATAAAAGGTGACTTTTTATAGATGAAAGGTTTGATAAAATGGCAGATGCAAAAATTACTACAGAAATACAAGAATTAGTTGAGACTGAATTACGTAAGGGTGCTAGCAATTCAAGAATTGCAAACTTGTTAGATTTACCTTACAAAGAAGCAGTAGAAATTATCGATGCAATTAAGGAAAAAATTAGACCAGAAATTGGTGAGGACATCGCATTTACATTCCGTGGTGAACACATGGAAGGTACGATTGAAAAACTACTAACGAATAGTGCAATTGTTCGAATTGATTGGGATAATTCACCAAAACATCTATATGACTTAATGGAAGAAAAAACGGTTGTTAACTTTAAAGATATCGACGCATTCCTTAAGAAATTTGATATGAGTGAACATTTACCAGAAGAAGATACAGAAGAATAAAACTAAGACCTGTTGCATCTATCTAGATTGCGCAGGTTTTCTTATTTTAAGAGTCTAAAGGAGGGTGGAAATGGGTGATAAGTTAGAATTTCCGCATAATAAACGAATGTATTGGGAAGAAGCACAAAATGCACTAGCGGCCAATCAACTAGAAAAGGCATTGAATGCTGTGCAAAAAGTATATGAACTAGATAAAAGTCCTGAAGTTATCTATTTCTACAGTACGGTTTTATCACTAATGGAAGAGCATGAAATAGCATTAGATGTGGCCAACGAACATAAAGATTACTTTTTCATCAGTGAAGAATCCAGCATTTCTTATGTGCTTCTTTTAATTAAAAATCAATTTTATTTAGAAGCAGAAAGTATTATTAATGAGCATATCTCTGAAGCAAACTCCACTTATAACGAACATTGGCAGCAAGTAAATGAAGAACTTAATCTACATCGAGATGAAGCAATAAAACTACAAGAAAAGAAAAATCAAGAAACAAAACAGGCTTTAAGTCAGCTAGAAGACTATTCAATAAACAAGCAACATGAGATTATAAAAAAAGCTCAAGATTTATCATTAACTGATTTACAAGACGTATCACCACGGATTTTCATCCATCCAATGATTAACGGCATGATTCAAAGATCATTATTAGAAGTCCTAATTATAAAACAAGATCATACGTATTATTCGTTCAACTGGTTAAATCAACAGCGAACAATTTGCCCAGCCAATTGTACAGAATTCGAAAATGACACTGTTCTGGTTGAGATTATGAATGAATTAAATCTAAGGCTTGAGAAGCAACCGGCTCTAATAGAACCCATTTCTACTGAGCTTACACATGATTTATTACTCTTATATCCATTTATTGGGGAAGTTGTTACCGATATCCAATATTTTGTAAATCACTATATCTCAGCATATGCTTCAAATTCATCATATGTAGATAAGATTGAACCAATTACTGCAGAACAAATAGCCTTAGATGAATGGATTGACTATTTAAATCAAGTATCGGGACGTTAACAGATTAAAAAAAGAATATGAGCTTAAAAACAATTATGAAAGCTTAATTTCAGAAGATTATTCATTTACAAAAGGTAAAAATTATAGTATCCTAATTAAGTGTGTAAAGCTACATATTGATTTTTTAAGTAATATTACAGATAAAATAACGGAGGCAAATAAAAATGACAGTAGAATTTGAACAAACAGGTCCAGTAAAAGGCGATTTAAAATTTACAATTGACCGTAAAACAGTTGAAAAAGGATTAGATAGTGCATTTAACAAAGTAAAAGGAACGTTAAACGTACCTGGATTCCGTAAAGGAAGAGTACCTCGTCGTATCTTTAACCAAATGTTTGGTGAAGAATCATTATACGAAGACGCTTTAAATGACATTTTCCCTACAGCATACGAAGAAGCTTTAGAAGGTGTTGAAGCAGATATCGTTGGTCAACCACAAATTAAAGATATTGCTTGGGAAGCTGGTAAAGATTGGGAAGTAGAAGTAGAAGTTCAATTAAAACCAGAAGTTAAATTAGGTCAATACAAAGAATTAGAAGTTACAAAACATGACCGTGAAGTAACGGAAGAAGACGTTGCTGAATCTTTAGAAAGCCGTCGTAAAGAATTTGCAGAATTAGTCGTAGTTGACGCTGCTGCAGAAGAAGGCGATACAGTAGTTATTGACTATGTAGGATCAGTTGATGGAGTAGAATTTGATGGTGGAGCAGCAACTAACCACTCATTAGAATTAGGTTCTAACTCATTCATCCCTGGATTCGAAGAGCAATTAATTGGTGCTAAACCAGGTTCAGAAGCAGATGTTAATGTAACATTCCCTGAAGAATACCACGCAGAAGATTTAGCTGGACAAGAAGCTTTATTCAAAGTAACTGTTCACGAAGTTAAGAGAAAAGAATTACCAGAATTAGATGACGATTTCGCACAAGACGCGGATGACGAAGTTGAAACGCTTGAAGAATTACGTGGAAAAATCCGTGAGAGCTTAGAGCAATCTCGTAATGACTTCGCAGATAACGCTCGTGACGAAGAAGCGATTCAAAAAGCAGTAGAAAACGCTGAAATCGAAGAAATTCCTTGGGACATGACTCATGATGAAGTTCACCGTCAAATGGACTTATTCTACAACAGTCTAAACCAACAAGGTATGTCACCTGAAATGTACTTCAACATTACTCAAACGACTGAACAAGACTTACACCAACAATTTGAAATTGGTGCAGAAGATAACGTACGCACGAACTTAGTTATCGAAGCAATCGTTAAAGCAGAAGGCTTAGATGCAACTGAAGAAGAAATGGAAGCTGAAATCACTGATTTAGCTGCACAATACGGTTTAACTGAAGAACAAGTACGTGAAGTGCTATCAACTGATTTATTAACACATGATATTGCTATGAAGAAAGCAATTGAATTAATTGGTTCAACAGCAAAAGAAGTATTAGAGCCAGTTGAAGAAACAGAAGAAGATTCTGAATAAGCACCGAATTAATTTAAATAAACAAGTGTAAATAAAAGTTGATTTGCATGACTGTGCAGATCAACTTTTTCATTTGTCATCTAAAATCAAATATTGGTACTCAGAATCAAGCTGTGTTACTATAATTAGAGCGCCAAACGAGTTGGGAGAGGTGAGATGAATTATGTATAATGATGACGACAACGTGAATATCTCATGTTCATTTTGTGGGAAATCTCAAGATCAGGTTGATAAAATTATAGCAGGACCTGGTGTGTACATTTGTGATGAATGTATTAATTTAAGTAAAGATATCATAGATAATGATTTTGCAATAACGGAATCAACGGAATTTGAAGATGTTCCGAAACCTCAAGAAATTTACAATGTATTGCAAGAATATGTTATTGGACAAGAAGAGGCCAAACGTACATTGTCCGTTGCAGTTTATAATCATTATAAACGAGTAAATCATGTCTTATCATCTAATTCGGATGAAGATATTCAATTACAAAAGAGTAATATTTTACTAGCAGGACCAACTGGATCCGGTAAGACTTACTTAGCACAAACTTTAGCCCGTATCTTAGATGTTCCATTTGCTATCGCAGATGCAACGAATCTTACAGAGGCAGGATACGTCGGTGAAGATGTAGAAAATATTTTACTAAAATTACTTCAAGCAGCAGATTATGATGTCGAAAGAGCTCAGTATGGGATAATTTATATCGATGAAATTGATAAAATTGCCAAAAAATCTGAGAACGTTTCGATTACACGAGATGTTAGTGGTGAAGGGGTTCAACAATCCCTACTTAAAATATTAGAAGGCTCTGTTGCAAACGTTCCTCCAAAAGGCGGACGTAAGCATCCACAACAAGAAATGATTGAAATCGATACAACGAATATCTTATTTATTGTAGGTGGGGCATTTGCAGGGTTAGAAGATATTATTAAAACAAGAGTTGGCGAAAGATTAATTGGATTTGGATCATCAAACGAGAAAAGTGAAATTGAAGAATCTAAAAATATTACTCAACACTTGTTACCAGATGACTTACAAAAATTTGGGCTAATCCCTGAATTTATTGGTCGTTTACCTGTTATTGCTGTGCTAAATGAATTAGAGGAAGCTGATTTAGTAAATATTTTAACGAAGCCAAAAAATTCATTAGTTAAACAATATAAAACATTATTACAATTAGATAATGTTGAGCTAGAATTTGACGATGGCGCATTAGGTGCAATTGGTGCACGCGCGATTGATCAAGGAAC
>CAZTXI010000027.1:0-5428 GCA_964617265.1 uncultured Carnobacteriaceae bacterium
CTTTGATTTGACAACACTTATAACGAATGTTGTCCATTGAATTATAACCAATATTTTAAATAAACTTCTCTTTCTATAAAATATACTTGGTATTCTTTCGTAGATTTTGATCCATATTTTTTGCTTTCGCTATATTTTAATAGATTTATATTTTACAAAATTCAGATTACTAGTCATATTATAAAAAAATCATCTAAAGTAAGATTCAGGAATAATCTTCTTTAGATGATTTTAGTTTCTACTATAATAATGTTATTTTGATGAACCTTTTTACTTTAAGTCATTGGGTTGATTTTTTAAGTCATATATTTCATCTAATGTTCGAATTTCATATCTTTCTGTTTCTGTTCCAAAATAACGGTTGTAACGACGTTGGAATTTTTCTGTTGCAAAATTAAAGAGTACTCTTAAGATGGCATATAACGGAACTCCAATTAACATTCCAACTAACCCTAATAGTTCCCCCATGATTAATAAGATAAATATAATGGATATAGGGTGTACGTTCAGTCTGTGTCCCATTACATTCGGCTCTACTAAGTTTCCTTCAACAAATTGAATAACTATCCAAACAATAACTAATTTAACTACCATAAAAAATGACGATCCTAAAGCAATAAAGACTGCTGGTAAAAACGTTAAAGTTGGGCCTAAGTATGGTATGAAGGAAAGTATTCCTCCTGTTACAGCAAGGACGCCACTATAATTTAACCCAATCAAACTAAATCCAATAAACATCATAACCCCGTTTATTAGTGCGATTAGTATTTGGCCTTTTATATAGTCTCCTACCTGCGAATCAATTGCTGCTAATATAGAAGCAGTATCTTTTCGATTTTTAGGGGGAACTTTTTTCATAAAGCCTTCTAAAAACATCGAACCGTCCTTTAATAGAAAGAACAGAATGATTGGTACCATAAATAACACCAGTACTGCATTAGTTACACTCGATATCACATTTCCTATACCAGAGAAACCACCAGATAAATAATTAATAAAGTTTGTTTCTATATTGCTGAAGTAATCGAGTATTTGTTGAAACGCATCTCTTTGATTAGATGTTGTTAAAAAGTTGCTTGCAAGATTGGTTACAAATGCTTGCACTTCATCAAATAAGGCCGGCAAGGCATTAATTAAATCTTCTAATTGTTTTTGTAACACAGGTATCAACCATAATAATAGTAAAACAATCAGACCAAGAAAAAGAATGTATAAACCAATAATAGCTAATAATCTTGGCACACCTTTTTGTTCCACAAAATCAACAATCGGTGATAATAGGTAAAATAAGATAAAAGAGATAACTAATGGTGTTAAAATAGCAGTCAGCATTGTGACAATTGGATTTAATAAAAAGTTCAATTGTGAGTAAAGAAGAAGCGTAATACCGACTAAGATTAAGACAGCAAATGTAAATAGGATGTTCTTTCCTCCTAGAAATTTCATCCATCTAGTCTGTCTATCATTCATTTGATTCAGCTCCTTATTCATTTAGTCCTTAAATATATTTCTATAATACATAAAAAGAGCCTATTGCACAAAAAACAGCAATTGGCTCTCTTATAATATATTGGGTTAATCCATGTTACGTAACGTCGGGAATAAAATAACGTCGCGAATAGACTGTGTATTGGTTAACAACATAACTAAGCGGTCAATACCAATACCTAAACCTCCTGTTGGTGGAAGTCCGTATTCTAATGCCTCTACGAAATCTTCGTCGATTCCATGTGCTTCATCGTTACCTTGATCTCGTTCAGCTTCTTGTGCTTCAAAACGTTCACGCTGGTCGATCGGATCGTTTAACTCACTGAAAGCATTCCCGTATTCGTGTCCAGCAATAAAGAATTCGAATCGGTCGGTGAAACGAGGGTCTTCTTCATTTTTCTTCGCTAATGGTGAAATTTCAATTGGATGACCATAAACGAATGTTGGTTGAACTAAATCATCTTCAATAAACGTCTCGAAGAATTCATTAATAACGTGTCCAAATGTCGCATAGTCTTCAATTTCAACATGGTGTTCTTTTGCAATAGCACGAGCTTCCTCATCTGTCATTTCTTGCCAGAAGTCAACGCCTGTTTTTTCTTTAATCAGGTCAACCATGTGGCGACGTGCCCATTTTCCACCTAATTCAATTTCTACATCACCAAAAGTAATCGTTGTATCTCCAACAACTGTAGTAGCAACATGTTGAATTAATTCTTCTACTAAGTCCATTACATCCCAGTAGTCGTGGTAAGCTGTATATAACTCTAACATAGTAAATTCAGGGTTATGTGTGGTATCAATTCCTTCATTACGGAATACTCTTCCGATTTCAAAGACTTTTTCCATTCCACCGATTACTAGACGTTTTAAATGTAACTCTAAAGCAATACGTAAGTATAGTTCCATATCTAATGCATTATGGTGTGTAATAAATGGACGAGCAGCAGCTCCACCAGCTAAGTTATGAAGTGTTGGTGTTTCTACTTCAATGTATCCTTTAGTCGTTAAGTAATGACGAATTTCTGAAATAATTTGGCTACGTTTTACAAAGCGATCCATACTCTCTTCGTTTGTAATTAAATCTAAGTAGCGTTTACGGTAACGTGTTTCTACGTCACTTAATCCGTAATATTGGTCTGGTAGTGGACGAAGTGCTTTTGTTAAGAACTCAACTTTATCTGCACGGACAGTTAGTTCTCCCGTGTTTGTTTTCATTAATGTTCCCTCAACACCAATAAAGTCACCTAAGTCTGCATGGTTAAAGACATCATATTGCTCTTCTCCAACTGAATCTAAACGAACATAAATTTGTACGTTTCCTTTTGCATCTTTTAAGTTTGCAAAACCAGCTTTCCCGCTACCACGTTTTGCCATTAGGCGTCCACTTACTTTAGCTGGAACTTCTTGGTCACTTAGCTCTTCTTTCGATAAGTGGTCATATTCAGATTGTAATTCAACTGAATAGTGTGAACGTTTAAAAGGTCCACCAAATGGATCAATGCCATTATTTCTTAAGTTTTCCATTTTTTCACGTCGAACAATCATTTGATCGTTTAGTGATTCAATGTGCTCATTATCTTTTGTCATTTTTTATCGACTCCTCGCATTTCTATAGATACTATTTTATCATTACTTTTCATCTATGCTAATCTAAATGAATAATCGCTTCAATATTAGCATACTTTCACGTTTAGAGGTAGCTTCATTTCAAAGAAGTTTAATTTGCTTCTGCTTTTAATGCCTCTAATTCCTCAAGAGTGTACGGATACTTGTTACGGCAAAAATGGCAAACGGCTTCTGCTCCACCATCTTCGTCAATCATTTGTTGGATTTCTCCCTTACCGAGCGAGACAATGGCGTCTGCAAAACGCTCTTTTGAACAATCACATTTAAAAGATACCGGTATTTCTTCTAAAATTTTATAGTTATCTTCTCCAACAAGTTGAATTAAGATCGACTCTAAATTTGAATCTTTGTCTAGTGTATCTGATATTTGTGGTATTTGTTGGATTGTTTTCTCTAATTCATCAATTGTTTCATCAGATGCTCCTGGTAAAACTTGGACCATAAATCCACCTGCTGTTCGAACACTTTCGTCTGGGTTAACCAATACAGATAAACCAAATGCTGACGGCGTTTGTTCTGAAACAGCCATATAATAAGTAAAGTCTTCAGCTAGTTCTCCACTAATTAGGGGAACTTGTCCTGAGAATGGGGTTTTTAATCCTTGATCCTTTGAAACGGTTAACATACCGTTCGTGCCAACAGCACCTTTGACATCTAATTTACCTTTGTCATTTAAGTCTAAACTAACTTGTGGGTTGGCAACATACGCCTTTGTTTCACCGTGCATGTTACTATCTGCGATAATATGTCCTAATGGGCCATCACCGTTAATACGCACCGTCAGTTTGTCTTGTTCATTTTTTAAAGTTGCACCTAATAATGTTGTTCCAATCATTGTACGTCCCATAGCAGCCGTTACTGTGCTCCACGAATCATGTAATTTACGAGCTTCTTCAACCATGTCTGTCGCATTTATAACATAAACACGTATTTCATTATTATAAGCGAGTGCTTTTATTAAAGAGTCTGTCATTTCTCTCACGCTTTCTTATTCATTTATTTATACTCGTTATCCGTTAAAAAAGAGGATTGCGATATTCGCACCCTCTTCTCTAACTACAATTTTAACTTTTTAAGTGATGTACAACAATTATTCTGTTTCGTTGTCGCCATCTTTTTCAGTAATGTTTTCTTCAGATGATTCTTCTTTTAGCTCTTCAACATCCACGTCTTCAGGTTCGATTTCTGTTTTTGTTTCATGATCTAAAATTTCTTCATCCGCTTCTGATTGCTCGATTTCAGAGGTGTCTAACGTACGACGGCCTTCTTTTTGTTCTTCAAACAATCTTTCCATTTCTTGTACGCGCTCTTCATGTGCTCGTTTGATTTCGTCATAAGAAGTTCCCGCTTGGTCATCTTCTTCAACTTCTTCACGAGGATATTCTTCATTTTCGTTATTGCGTGAAGGCATAACACCATCTTCGAATAGACTCTTGATTTCAATTTCATTCAGCGTTTCGTATTCTAATAAGTGTTCTGCGATTAATTTCATTTGTGGACCGTGTGCTTTAATGATTTCTGTTGCACGTTCATGTCCTTCATTCATAATACGCAATACTTCTGAATCAATTTCATACGCAATACGTTCTGAGTAGCCTTTTGAAGAACCGTAATCGCGACCAAGGAACACTTGGTTGTTTTGTTCATATTGAACAGGTCCTAATTTTCCACTCATACCATATTCTGTAACCATTGAGCGAGCAAGTTGTGTTGCTTGTTGGAAGTCATTTGAAGCTCCACTAGATTGTGTACCAAAGAATACTTCTTCCGCTACACGTCCACCTAATAGACCAACAATTTGTTCGAACATATCTTTCTCTGTCATTAAGTAACGATCTTCTTTTGGAAGCATAATGGCATATCCACCAGCACGTCCACGAGGAACAATCGTAACTTTATGAACAACTCGCGCATCGCTTAAGACTAAACCAGCAACTGTATGTCCAGCTTCGTGATAAGCAACCATCTTACGTTCTGTTTCGTTCATGATACGGTCTTTCTTCGCTGGTCCAGCGATTACTCGATCATGTGCTTCGTCCATATCAAGGGGTTCAATGATTTTACTATTACGACGAGCTGCAACTAAGGCTGACTCGTTTAGTAAGTTCTCTAAATCTGCTCCAGAGAATCCTGGTGTTTGACGAGCAATTAGTTTTAAGTTAATTTCATCTGAAAGTGGCTTGTTACGAGCGTGAACCTTCAAGATGGCTTCTCGTCCTTTTACATCTGGTCGACCAACCATAATACGACGGTCAAAACGACCTGGACGTAATAATGCTGGGTCTAAAACGTCTGAACGGTTCGTAGCTGC
>CAZTXI010000027.1:5438-13035 GCA_964617265.1 uncultured Carnobacteriaceae bacterium
TGACGACCAACTGCATCAATCTCATCAATAAAGATAATTGATGGTGAGTTTTTCTTCGCATTCTCAAATAAGTCACGAACACGACTCGCCCCAACACCGACGAACATCTCTACGAATTCAGAACCTGAAATACTATAAAATGGTACGCCTGCTTCACCAGCTACTGCTTTTGCTAGTAATGTTTTACCCGTTCCTGGAGGGCCCTCTAAAAGAACACCTGCTGGAATACGAGCACCTAATTGGTTAAATCTTCTTGGATCTTTTAAGAACTCAACGATTTCAACTAATTCTTGTTTTTCTTCATCCGCTCCGGCAACATCTGAGAAACGAACTTTACTTGTTTCTGCATCGGCTTCTTTTGCTTGTGATTTACCAAAGTTCATCACACCTCGTCCACCGCCAGCGCCACCACCTGATTGGCCAGCTTGTCTCATCATATAGTAGAGGAAACCACCAAAGATTAAGAATGGTAAGAACGTAATGATTAAACTTGTCCATAAACTAGTTGTCGGCTCTTCAACCGCAACCATCTGAACATCATTTTCTTTTGTTATGTCGTATATATCATTTATGACCGAATCATTCATTAATACGAGTGCTTTAAATCCAGCTACTGGACTATCACTCTCTACCCCAAATATAGGTAGACCAATTGAATTATCATCTGACGTAGCAGCCGTTTCTATTTCTTGCCCCTCACGGAATTCACCTACAATTTCGTAGACACCCCCGACAGGTTGAATAGAATACTTGCCAACTCGATCCTCTTCTAAATATTGAACGAATTCAGTCGTACTGATCGTTTCTGCATTTTCTGGTCTGTTATTGCCTACAATGACATTCGCTAAGCCAATAACGCCCAAAAACACTACTATATAGAAGAGACTACTATTTAGAAAATTTCTTCTCTTCATTTCATCCTCCATAACTAACTACATTTATTAAATGTTATTAAATTTTCATTTCATTCAATTAAAATGACGCGAATTTAATCAAATGCCTTTAAACATAGTAGCACACTAAAGAAGTGAACTCTATGAATATTATTTGACTTTTTCTTTAAAATGCTTATTTAAAATGGATTAGTAATAAATCTCTTCTTTAAGCACACCAATGTATGGTAAATTACGGTAGTTTTCACGGTAATCTAGACCATAACCGACTACAAACTCATCCGGAATATCGAAACATTTCCAGTCTACATTTAAATCAATTACTCGTCCTGAAGGTTTGTCTAATAAAGTAGCAATCTTAACAGATGCTGCATTACGACGATTTAAGATATCTTGTAAATATTTTAGGGTACGACCCGTGTCGATAATGTCTTCTACGATAATGACGTGGCGGCCTTCAATCGAAACGTCTAAATCTTTAACGATTTTGACTTCACCTGAAGACGTAAATGCTGTTCCGTAACTCGAAACATCCATCATGTCATATTCTAATAAGATTGGCATTTGCTTCATTAGATCTGCCATGAAAGGAAGAGCACCTTTTAAAATCCCAACAACTAACGGGTTTTTATCTTTGTACTCTTCTGAAAGGACTGCTCCTAATTCCTTTGTTTTCTCAATAATCTCTTCTTCTGAAACGAGTACTTCTTTAATCGCTTTATCCATAGTCATATTTCAAACTCCTCTGAATGTTTTTAATGGTTATATTTTAAGATATAGGTAAGTTTATCAGTTTCTGACTGACTTAACAAATACATTTTACGGTATGGTATCAACCAGATAATCTGACCAGTTGCATCCTCAACAATCCACGCTTTATCACGCTCTTCAAGCGGTGTCTTTGCATCAATAAAAATATCCTTAATTTTCTTCGAACCGACTAATCCAGTATAAGTCATTCGGTCGCCCGGTAAGCGATGACGGATGGTCAGTGGAAACTCCACCTGATCCGTATCAAAAACCAAGCAATAAGGATGATCCATCGCTAAAGTAGCTAGCTCATCTTGGGTTGCTACTTGTAATTCAATTGTTTCCGTATGCGATAACGAAAGCTTTTGATTTGGATTATCCAATAAAGTGTACGTAGCCGAGTCCGTTACAGAAGCCAAGGTATCCGTTGAACGATGAATCATAATACGATCATAAGATTTTTCTATCATCACTCCACCAGCAAGTTGCAAGGAAGAATGCCCTTCCGCACGAGAGAGCCAATCTTGAATCAGCTCAATATAATTTGCCTTATAAGAATGATCTAAACCCTCATAAATCAATTGCAACAACTGATGAATCATTGCGCGCTGCATCGGTTTCGTAAGATCTTGAAAAACCTCTTGGTGAAATGCTATCTGATCATCTTTAACCGTCACAAACTCATTAAACTTTTGATAAATGGTTGTGCTTGCTATAGCGAGCAAATCTTCTAAATCGAGTTTAAACTGAGTCATGTGCTGGTTGAACTGGGGATTTTCTTCTTTTAATAGTGGAATAATCTTATTTCTAAATCGATTACGCGTATAGTCAAGTGAGTGATTACTCTGATCTTCCATATAGTTTAAAGCTTCAGACTCTGCATAACGATAAATACTCTCTTTCGAAAACGACAGAAGCGGTCGAATCAAGCGCCCTTTATGAAAAGATTGCTCTGATTTAATTCCAGTCATTTGTTCCAAGGTGCTTCCCCTAGTTAACTTCATTAAAATCGTTTCAACTTGATCATCTTGGTGATGTGCCGTCATCACAACATCCGCATTTTCCTTATCCATCAGTTCTTTTAGAAAACGATATCGGACAGTACGCGCTGCTTCTTCGATGCCGCTTTTTGGGTGTTTTGATTTCTCCCACGTATAACTATAAAAAGATACATCGTATTGTTTTGACAAAGTCCGCACAAACTTTTCTTCTTTTACTGATTCAGGCCTTAATTCGTGGTTAATATGAGCAACAATGAGCTTTGGTCTTTTATGTGATGCTATACTTTGCATTAAATGCAATAACACAATTGAATCGACACCACCTGATACTGCAATAATGACTTTTTTCTCATTATTTAACAAGTTATATCGCTCCAATAACGCTTCAATTTGTCCTAACAAAATCAACTAATCACCACCTTTGATTCAGTTATAGAGATTTGTTCGATGAAATTAAAAAAAGAAGGCAGGAATCTCCTGCCTTATTATATTATTTAATTATGTGGATTAGCTACGACGACCGCCGCGACCGCCACGTTTACTCTCAGTACTTTTACGTAATGATGAAAGACGCGTTTCACTATCTTTTAAGAAATCGTCCATTAATGAGTCGAAATCACGACTTGAATTTCTTTTGTTAAAGTTATTTCCTTGCGGACGAGAACTTTGTGGGCGTGTGTTTTGTGGACGTGAATATGAATTATTTGATGATGCAGCAGCTTGTGGACGTGCAGGTTTTTGTGCAGCCTTTTTCTCTTCTGCTTCTTTTTCACGATCACGCATTGATAAAGCAATCTTACCATCGTCACCAATTGTAAGAACTTCTACTGTAACTTCTTGTCCAACGCTTAATTCGTCATTGATATCCTCAACAAACTTATCCGATACTTCACTAATGTGAACTAAACCAGTTTTGTTGTTTCCTAAATCAATAAACGCTCCAAACTTTGCTAAACCTGTAATTTTACCTTCTACCTTATTGCCAACTTCAAGTGACATTAAATCATTACTCCTCCATTTAATTTGAAACTATTATACCATGATAACCGTTCAATTTCTTCTAATAATTGCTTTTTTTATAAAAATATTTTAAAACATTCGAAAAACGCGTTACTATATTAATTTTTTAGCAACGCGCTATTTAATTTATTGAATTGTTGGTTTGTCTAATACGACCATTTATTCTGATTCATTCTCTTCTATAACTTCATTTGTAGTATCTTCCACTGTAGATTCTTCTTCAGGAAGATTGATTAAAATTTCGTTCGGCTTAGATACATTCAACTCGTGTCTAGCAAGCTTAGCAATATACTCTTCGTCCTCTAATAAGGCGACTTGATATTCTAAGGATTCCTTCTCTTGCTCCAGCTCCTCTAGATTACTAGCAGCTACAGCATACAACTGATTGAATTCATCTGTTTTCTGTTGATTATTTAACAAGGGTAACCCAGCAATTCCAACTAAAGTAAGTCCCGCTACAAGAATTAATCCTGTACGCACTCGTACAAATTTCTTTCTTTTGTATTGTCGAATGTTATCAAGGGTTTTATTAATTGAATAGTCATTTAAGTGGGTGATGTTCTTGTTTACATTATTCTTCAAAACACTCAACCCCTACATATTTGGTATGCATTTATTATAGCAATGTTTTTCGTAGATTAAAACACAAACACCAAATTTTATTGTATTTTACTTTTTTCTATTCGTTTTCTTCGAAACGCTCTTCTAAAACAGTATACATTCCTTCAGATTCGGCTTTTTTTGTTGTATCTCGTAAATCTTCTACCCGTACAACAAGTGTTTTATTTCCAAAAACCAATTCAATTTCATCACCAACAGCTACTTTAGTGGATGACTTCGCTGGTCGATTGTTTATTTTTACACGGTCTTGATCTGCAATTTCTTTTGCAATCGTACGTCTTTTAATAATTCGAGCTACTTTTAAAAATTTATCTAATCGCATCTTTATTTCACTCCTCATTTTCTCTTTCTTGTTTCTTAATCTTTTGCCACAGAGCGTCAACTTCTTCTATCGTCTCGGCTTTTACACCATCAAAAACATGCGGGTGGCGTCTTCTGATTTTTCGATTCAATCCAGTTAAGACTTCTTCTAATGAAAATAGGTCGTCCCTTTCGCCTGCAGCAGTTTGATAAAGAATTTGCATAAATAGATCACCAATTTCTTCGACGATATTATCCATATCATCTTTACGGTAAGCTTCTTTTAACTCATCTAATTCTTCTTGAATATAATTTAGCAGTTCTTCACCCGATTGTTCTTTTGCCCAGACATCTCCTGTTTCACCAAAAATATCATCCATATAGGATTGAGTTGTTGCAAAAGAAGCAACTGCTTCATCTCGTTCTATTGGTGGTACATAAACTGATCGTAAGTTATGAACACCATCAAAATAATCTAATTCATATAATGGTACCCATTCGATTTTTTCTTCTGCACTTCCCGCAGCATCTACCACACAAATTTTATGCTCTGCTGGATAAATTTCCATTAAGGATAATTTCACATCGCCTGCAATATAAGAATGAAATACTTGCATGATAATAAGGTGATTTCCTGGAAATAATGTATCTGCTTTTAAGTCAAAAGCATCCACCAATTGAAATCCTTCGATTGGATCCACTTGAACAGCAGCAAATAAATCATCAATAAAACTTTTCCCACCAATAATTTTTGTTTGAATATCTGCTTCAAGTAATAACTGAACTGATTTTTCAGCTACAGATGGGTGGCCTGGCACACCATAATAAACGTCTTCATGTTGAGCAAGCTCAATTAATTCTTCTACAATTGCTGGATACACTTTTTCAAACGCTTCATCGTATGTCTCATAAATCGAGTCAAATGATTGAATCGTTAATCCCTCTGCAGCCAGTTCCTTTGCAGCTGGGTGCTCCATGGTACGCAAGTAGACTTTTCCTTGTTGAGTCACGGTATCATACACTTGTTTAGGAATCTCTCCTAAATGAGATGGACCAAGACCGAAAATATAAATCGTGTGCATCACTAACCTACTTTCTATTTCTTTTTTCTAGCCATTTAGATAACAATGGAATTTGTTTTAATTCCTCTTCACTTAATAGTTTAATGGATAATGATGTAATTACAAAGAAAACTACGCCAATTAGAACACCAACCAATATCAATACAAAAGAACTTAATCGACCGGATAAACCGATATTATTCGCTATGGTATTCATTGAACCACGAACAAAGCCATATAAACCGATTAGTAGAAAAATAAATTTCACAAAGAATGTATTTTTTAAAACAGATTGCCAAACTTCTCTACGAACTAATTGCATCATTAAAATACTAATTAACAATAACGATAGAACAGTTACCAAACTTGAGCCATTAATCCCCATTGCTTTAACGGTTAACTGATTGGTGATTAGTTTAAAAACTAATCCAACAATAAGGATGAGGTAGCTACGATCAGCCTTACCTGTACTTTGTAAAATAGTGTGTAAACAATAGATCAGTGATGCGAAAAATACGCTTAAAACAAATAACTGTAAAGTATCTACTCCACTATAATCTTTAAATAATGTAAAGTTCATCCAAGGCATAACGGCAACTAAACCGACTGTAGCGGCACCACTTAAAATCATCGTTAATTTCAATAAGGAAGCGGCACTTTGCGTCCAGTCTTCTAAACGTTCTTCAACAATTTGCCTTCTAAGAACAGGTAGTGAGGTCGTTGAAAATCCTAGACCTACCACTAAACCAAGTTGAACAAGCGGCTGACCTCGATCATACACCCCTTTTAAAGACATCGCCATTTCATCCGTAAAGCCCGAAGCAACAAGCCCATTAAAAACGGTAAATGAATCAATAAACTGAAATAAAATCATGATACTGCTTGTAACAATCAAGAGCCCACCTTCATTTATTAGTCGGAGACCCATTTCACTTGAGTGTTGAGGTTTCAAAATCTGGATATAGTCACTAAACAATTGCTGTTTTTTAAGGTATAACGCTAAAATCATCGTTGCAGCGAGTGCCGAAAGCCACGCAGATTGATAAGCCAAAGCCCCCATTTGGTAAACTGAAATGGAGCGATTTGCAAAATAGAGCGCTGCTCCCAGCAAGACAATTACCCGAATAATTTGTTCGACGATTTGTGACATACTTGTCGGCATCATGTCAGATTTCCCTTGAAAATAACCTCGGATTAAGGCTAGAAAAGGTAAAAATAAGTAAAAATAGGATACCGATTGAATGGGGGTAGTTAATTGAATATCCCCCATCAATTGGGCAATTCCACTAGCACCAAATCGCAACACCAAGAATAAGCCGAGGCCGATAAAAATAAGCCAACTATTTATCTCACGCATTTTTTGTTGTAATTGTTCGTTGTCATCCGCTTCCGATACGACCTTTGAAATAAATGTCGGTAAGCCTTGTAGCGTAAAAGCAACTGCTAAACCATACAAGGGATATACTTGCTGATAAACATAAAACCCTGCATCCCCCGTTAAGTTTTGAAACGGAACTTTGTAAAATGCACTTAGTAATTTTACGATGAAAGAGCTAATGGTTAAAATGATGCCACCTTTTATCATCTTATCTAGTGATGCTTGTTTTTTATCCATCCGCTAATCCTCATTTTCTGTTTGAGTTAGCGCTTTGACATCCGCTTCAATGGCTTTATTTGCTTCTGCTTTTTGCTGTTCTTTTTTTGCTTGTATTTCTTTTTCATAAAATTCGAATAATGCTCGAACAAATTTCACTATATGACCAAGCCATTCATAAGCTTGTTGTCCTTTTTGGAGACGGAAATTCACACCTAGTTGATCTTCTGTTTCTAAATCAACTTGTAGAGGTATACCATCTAATGCTCGGAAAATTTCTTGTACGGGTATCGCTTTTGTTCCCTGCTCTGAGAATGTGAGTGATACAACATTTTGAGTTTGTTTAATCATTTCAAT
>CAZTXI010000028.1:0-13024 GCA_964617265.1 uncultured Carnobacteriaceae bacterium
TACAGCTGTACGAATATCTTCTGGTACTTCATCAAGTTTCGCAACTAATTCTTCGATTGAAAGTTTTTGTAAATCTTCATGTCCTTCAATTGCACTATTTACACCTTCTACATAAGTGTTATGGTGTTTGTCATGATGAAGTTTCATTGTTTCCTCATCGATGTGTGGTTCTAATGCATCATATGCATATGGTAAGTCTGGTAATTTGTAAGTCATAAATAAAATCCTCCTTGTTTGTGTTTAATGTTCCTCTACATTATTCAACTATTACTTTATCATATCAAAATCTTTGGGTAAAATATTTTGATTTATTTCTTAACTATTATCTCGATTTCAAATTAACGAGGTTGATTCCATGGTTCTGTAGTCGTTAATTCTGTTTGTAAGCCTCTATCTAGTTCTCTTTGCATCATTCGAGCAGCTTTTCGCTGTTCATACCCTGCACATATAAATTTTTCTTCCTTTGTTTCTGGAACAATTTCAGGCATTACAAATTTTTCTGCATCTTCAGGTAGTGCAACAAATGTTAAAAACGATGTTGCCGCAATATAACGCTCACCTGTCAGTAGATCTTCACCAATAATTTTAGCAAAAACTTCTACACTAGTATTTCCCATACCGGTTACATAACTTTCAATACAAACTGAATTACCCTCAGGTAGCGGTCTTAGAAAGTTCATATTATCCATTGAAGCCGTCATGCTCAATGTATTTGTAAACCTTGTTTGTGAAATAGAAGCCGAATTATCAATCCAGTATAATAGCTGGCCACCAAATAAATTCCCATAAAAGTTTGTATGAGATGGTAAAATACGATGCGTTTGAATAGCAATTGTATCACGACAGTTAATTTTTTTACGTTCCAATATTCTCTTGGTCCTCTCTTCATTCTTTTTATTTATACATTTGAATTTCTTCTCTTTAAGAACTTAATTAACGGTACAGCGAGCAATGGTAATATAATCATACTCGCAATAACTTCAATAATCCCGTTACTTGCCACTACAGCTCCTAATGCCGCTAATAAAGCTGACACTGGAATACCGAGTGCTGCTGCATAAGTTTCTCCAGCTAATAAATAAATCCCACCTAGAACAAGAACTGTATTTGTTGCCGTTCCGACCATTGCTGTAACAGAGTATTTCCATCGAGCATCTGTCCGTTTATCTAATGCTTCAAATACTACAGCACTTAGCCAACCAACGATTGCTCGTGGTAAAATCGAAATAAGGGGATTTAGAAAAACAACGTTAAAAGGAGTTGGTTGAGTGTAAGCACGAATTAAACTTAATAATCCCCATACCGTACCAACAATTAAACCTGTGCTCTTACCAAATAAAACCGCAGCTAAAATAACAGTGATATGAACAATCGTCACATCAATCGGTCCTAAAGGAATATAACCCAATACTGGCACAAAAGTTTGTATGATTAAAATTGCAACTAACATCGCAATTAACGTCATTTGAAATACATTTTTATTCTTTACCAAAATAAAACACCTACTTATCCTTACTATATTTATGTATAATTCCTTACAACCAGTTTAAACTATTTTAACTCAAAGCGCATTCATTTTTGTCTTTTCGTTAAATTTTAGTGAAAATGCTATAATTTATTCATATGTTTCAAATTGAAATATGTTATGCTTCATATGCTATATTATTCAAATAGATTAGGAGTTTAATATGATACCTTACATAAAAACAGCATTTACCAATCCAAAAGAAATTTATATCGGTCGCAATATGAAATGGCGAAACTTTTTTTCAATCGCATTTTTAGCGACCATTTTATTAACACTGATTTCATTAATTCAATATATCCCGATGCTTCAAAGTATTAGTGATGATTTTAATGAAATTAAAGAATCAATCCCCGCATTTGAGCTCGAAGATAATCAATTAACGAGTTCAAACGAAAGCTATATTTATCAGACAAATAGTATGATGTTCTACTTCGATCCGGATAATCGAATGGACACGGATACAATAAACCGTAATAGTAGCCGAATAGAAGCGCCTGTATCTACCGCTTTACTTAGAGATGGATTATATATGAACTTTATTGGGCAAGAATACTTTGTTTCTTACAGTCAAATTCAGAACTTAACGACAAGTGACTTAGAGACACTTATTGCTTCTTTTGGAAATATATCGGGTACAACAATAGCCTTTTTCATCGCAATTATTTTTGTTATGCAATTCATATTGTTTATCTATGAACTCATACCGATTACTTTAATTGCAACAATGGTTTCAGTTTTTAGTCGATTACGATTGAATATATTACAAAATTATAGAATTGTGCTACTCGCGGTTATTCCGCCAATAATTCTGATTAGTTTAGTTCACACACTCATTATTCCAATTCATTTTCAAACAGAGGTCGTTCTAATAATGTCACTCTTTACGTATTATCTAAGTATTTCAGAATTGAAGAAAAAGTTACTTGAAGATAACCATAAATAAAATCCACACACGTAAGATGGTCTTGCGTATGCGTAAATAAATTATACAAATGCTAGAAATTCATACGTGTGTATAAATAAAGAAGTCCCTTCCTGCACTTAAAATTGCTGGAAGGGACTTCTTTATTTTTATTTATTTTACGATCTACGATTACGTTTGTTTTTACGTTCTTCTAACTTACGCTGTTGTTGTACTTTTGCTTTTCTCTTTGTACGAAGTTTACGTTTATAGCCTGGCTTAATATTTTTCTTCGCTTTTTGGGCCATTCCTTCGATTTCACCATCATAATCAAGCTTACGATTTGGTCGTCTACGTTCTACTCGACGAGTTGGCGCATCTACTACTTCGTTATTTTTAATTGTTTTCGATACAAATTTTACACCTGTATCTTCTATCGTTTGGATATCATCTTCCTCACCTGGTGAATACAGTGTGATTGCGATACCTGGTAAGTTGTTTCTTCCTGTTCGTCCAACACGGTGAACAAAGTAAGATAAATCTTGTGGTATTTCAGCATTAATTACATGAGATACACCTTCAATATCAATCCCTCTTGCAGCTAAATCAGTTGCTACAATATATTGATAATCTAGGTTTCTGATATTACGCATTGCTCTTCTACGTTCACGCGCATCCATTCCACCATGGATTGAACCAACGTTCAAACCTTTTTCTGCTAATCTTTTCGTTAGCTCTTCTACTTTTTCTTTCGTATTCGCAAAAATCAATACTAAATAGGGATTACCCATTGTTAGTAATTTATAAATTACATCAAAACGATCTTTACTTTTTGTTGAAATCAACCAATTTGAAACCAAATCTGAAATAATTTCTTTGTTTTCGATTTCAATCATCATTGGGTTATTCATATATTTTTGTAAAAATGGTTGAAGCTTTTGTGGAATCGTTGCTGAAAAAACTAAGAATTGACTGTCTTTAGGTAGTGTACCAGCAACTTGATCAACTTCTTCAATAAAACCTAAATCTAATGTCATATCCGCTTCATCCACGACCATTGCAAATGCTGTATGAGTTTTTAACACGTTTAAACGAACTAAGTCTAAAATTCGTCCTGGTGTTCCAATAACAACATCTGGTTGTGAACTATTCAAACTATCAATTTGTTTATTTTTATCTGTTCCACCAATATAGCGAGCAACTTGGATATCCCATGGGGCATGTTCACTCAATTGAACTGCAGCTTGGTAAATTTGCTCAGCCAATTCACGACTTGGTGTCGTTATAACAAGCTGAACTTCATTATCAACTTTTTTTAATTGATTAAATAAAGGAAGTAAGAAAGCATGTGTCTTACCTGAACCTGTTTTAGACTGACCAATAATATCGCGACCTGTTCCAATGTGCGTGATAACTTCTTTTTGGATGTCAGTTGGTTCTTTAAAACCTAAGTCCTCAATTGCTTCAATTAAGTAAGGCTGTAAATCAAAATCTTTAAATGTATTATTCATTGGGTATTTCTCTCCTATCTGGATTACGACTCCTATTCTACCAAAGTCCAACAACTATCGCTACAAAAATATTTATGAAATCGATATCATTAACTATCAGTTGATTCAAAATGAAATACAACGTAAAATGTAGCCATGTCTAAAGAAAAGGAGATAGCAAATTATGTCTCAAAACCAAAAAGCAGTCTTTATTATTTTCGGGGGTACAGGTGACTTAGCTTACCGTAAACTTTACCCTGCTCTATATAAACTATATAAAAATAATTTTTTAAATGAAAACTTTGCTGTTATCGGTACAGCGCGTCGTGAATGGAGCGATGAATACTACCAAAACATTATTTTAGATTCAATTGATAGCATTAAAACATCTACCGAAGAAGCCGAAGCATTTGCTAGTCATTTCCGTTATCAATCTCATAACGTTAATGATACAGACAATTACCATACATTACGAGAATTAGCAGACCAATTGGATAAAGAATACCAAGCTGATGGCAACCGTATCTTCTATCTTTCAATGTCTCCTAACCTTTTCGGTACAATCTCCTCTCACTTACAAGACCAAAATCTTGTTAGTGAAACAGGATTTAATCGTTTAATTATTGAAAAACCTTTTGGAACAAACTTTAAGGATTCTAACCATCTAAATGACGAAATATTAGAATCATTTGACGAGGAACAAATTTATCGTATCGACCATTATTTAGGAAAAGATATGATTCAATCTTTACTATCTTTAAGATTTGGAAATCCTATTTTTAAAAACTTATGGAGTAACGAGTTCATTTCTAATATGCAAGTAACACTAGCTGAGGATATGGGTGTAGAAGACCGTGGCGGTTACTATGAAACGAGTGGTGCTTTAAGAGATATGGTTCAAAACCACGTCTTACAAATTGTTAGTTTCTTATTTATGGACGAACCAGCATCCAATCAAGCAGATGATATTGCATTCGAAAAAGTGAATGCGTTAAAGAATCTTAAAAAAATCACACCAGAAAACATTAATGAAAAATTCGTTCGTGCTCAGTATAATACTTCAACAGAGTACCCTGCTCTACTTGCTTACAATGCAGAACCAAACGTTGAACCTAGCTCAACAACAGAAACATTTGTTGCTGGAAAAATAGAGAGTACGAATGAAAAATGGGAAGGTGTACCCATCTATATTCGAACAGGTAAACGAATGAGAGGAAAAGAAACTAGAATTGATATTGTTTTTAAAAATGAACAATCGAATGTTTATGGAAATGACGAAGTTTCTGAAAACATTTTAACAATCAACGCTGGCTCTAACCAAGGCTTCTCATTACAAATTAACAATAAAGTAGTCGGCTATCATTTTGATTTAGCTCCTATTACAATGGACTATGAAATCAAAGAACAAGCCCCTGATGACTATGAAAAGTTGCTGTTAAATGCTCTTCAAGGGAATAAAGCTAGTTTCGTATATTGGGAAGAAGTCGCTTATTCTTGGAAGTATATTGATGCGATTAGAGAAGTATGGGATCAAGATGCAAGTAATTTATTGCAGTACCCAGTAAATACAAATGGTCCTACAGAAGCATTTAATTTATTAGAAAAAGATGGTCATAAGTGGATTTGGTAATTTAATAAGAGTCATTTAGAAGGCAATTGGAGAAAATACGCTCCTTTGCCTTCTGTTTTTTGAAATATTATCAATATCAGTTTGCCCAAAGACATTGGATTTGTTATAATATCATAGCGAATTTATGTGCTTTTACATAATTATTTACCGTAAATTAACGAGGAGGTTTTGAGTTGGATTATAAACAAATTATAGCTGAAGATTTATCCGCTCAACTGAGTGAACATTTATCACTCGAAGATATTTATCAATTATTAGAAAATCCTAAAAATGAAGAACATGGTGATTTAGCTTTCCCCACTTTCCGTTTAGCTAAAGCATTCCGTAAAAACCCTGCTGAAATTGCTAACGATATCGCTGAAAATTTTTCATCTGATGTAGTTGAAAAAGTGAATGTTGCTGGCCCATATTTAAACTTTTATTTAAATAAAAAAACAGTTAGTACTCAAGTTTTAAACGATATTATTGCAAACCCTGCTGAGTATGGAAACTCTGATTTAGGCCAAGGTAAAAACATTCCAATCGATATGTCATCACCAAATATCGCTAAGCCAATGTCAATGGGACACTTACGTTCAACTGTTATTGGTAATGCTTTAGCAAATATCGTTTCAAAATTAGGTTACACACCTGTCAAAGTAAATCATCTTGGTGACTGGGGTACACAATTTGGACGCTTAATTACTGCCTATAAATTATGGGGTGAAGAAGAAAAAGTTAGAGCAAACCCTATTGCCGAATTAAACGAATTATATATTCATTTCCACGAAGTTTTAGAAACAGAACCTGAATTAGAAGACGTGGGCCGTGAATGGTTTAAAAAACTTGAAGATGGCGACGAAGAAGCCACTGAATTATGGCGCTGGTTCCGTGATGAATCATTAAATGAATTCAACAAAGTCTACGATCGATTAGGCGTAACATTCGACTCACATAATGGTGAATCATTCTATAATGACAAAATGGATGAAATCGTTGAACTATTAGAAGAAAAAGGTTTATTAGTTGAAGACCAAGGAGCACAAGTTGTCCGTTTGGATGAATTTGACTTACAGCCTGCTTTAATTAAAAAACAAGATGGTGCAACATTATACATCACTCGTGACTTAGCAGCAGCATTATTTAGAAAACGTAACTATGAATTTGACCAATCGTTATATGTTGTTGGTCAAGATCAAATTTACCACTTCAACCAATTAAAAGCTGTGTTAAACAAAATGGATTATGAGTGGCAAGAAGACATTCACCATATTAGTTTTGGTTTGATTTCTATTGACGGTGAAAAAATGTCTACTCGTCGTGGAAAAGTAGTTCTACTAGAAGAAGTACTTGATGAAGCAGTCTTACGTGCTTCAAATCAAATTAGCGAAAAAAATCCAGGTTTAGCAAACAAAGAAAAAGTTGCTGAACAAGTTGGTGTTGGTGCAGTTGTCTTCCATGACCTGCAACATGACCGTCGCAATAACTTCAACTTTAATTTAGATGAAATTGTTCAATTTGAAGGTGAAACAGGTCCGTACGTTCAATACACTCGTGCGCGTGCATTAAGTATTTTAAAGAAAGCTGAAATTACACCAGATTACTTTAAAAACTTAAATGAGTATGCTTTAAGCGATAACTATAGTTGGTCAGTAGTTAAACTGATTCAATCATTCAGCAGCGTTTTAGATCGTGCTCACCGTGAATTTGAACCGTCAATTATTGCGAAACATGCATTAAGCATGGCACAAGCATTTAACCGTTTCTATGCAAACGTACGTGTATTAGAAGATAGTCCTGAAAAAGACAGCCGTTTAGCTTTAGTTTACGCTGTAGCATTAATGTTAGAAGAAGATTTACGTTTACTAGGTGTAGAAGCACCAGATGAAATGTAATATAGTCTAAAAAAAGAAGAACCTGCTCATATATTGAGTAGGTTCTTTTTAATATACTGTACTATGATTTAACCTAAAGCAACATCCAACGTCATCATAATTGCAAAACCAATCATAAAAGCCATTGTTGCTACTTCACTAAAACCATTATTTTGAGAATTTGGTATTAATTCTTCGATACAAACGAAAATCATAGCCCCAGCTGCAAACGCCAAAGCATAAGGTAAAATAACAGTCATTTGTGATACAAGCAATGCACCAATTAAAGCTGAGAATATTTCAACAATCGCACTAGATTGACCCATATTAAATGCATGTTTTTTTGAATTCCCTTCAGCTCGAATTGGCATTGACAGTGCTGCTCCTTCTGGAAAATTCTGAAGTCCAATACCTAGAGCTAAAACAATCGCACTTGTAATTGAGGATGCACCCTCTCCTGCTGCACCAAATGCAACTCCGATTGCTAATCCCTCTGGAATATTATGAATAGTGACAGCTAAAAATAGTAAAGCAGTTGATGATAAAGAAGTTGACATCCCTTCTCGCTCATCCTTTCCTTCACTACGCATATGTAAATGAGGAACTACACCATCAACCACTCTTAGAAATACTCCACCAATCAGAAAACCAACAATTGCTGGAATAAATGACCATACACCATAGCCACTCTGTTCAGCATAATCAATAGCTGGAGCTAATAAGGACCAATAACTTGCTGCAACCATAACTCCTGCTGCAAATCCATTCATAATTGCTAATAATTTTTCATTTACATCATGGAATAAAAATACCAAACTCGACCCTAAAGCAGTCATTAACCAAGTAAAAATTCCAGCTAATGTTGCCTGCATTACAGGACTTAAACCTAAAAACCACTCTATCATACCATCATCCTTTCACAACAAAAATCTAATAAAATCTCATTTGAAATAATAAATAAAGTATAGCAAAAGATAGCAAAAAAGAATAATAATTTTAATTGTTCCAAAATAATCTACACTATGAGTAACAAAAAAATCTACCATGAAAACTTCTTAAAGAAGCATTCACAGTAGATTTATAGATTAACTAAACCAATTATTATACATGTAAATAAATACTCAAAAACATAAATGCTGCTCCTGCGACTACAAACAAGTGCCAGATAACATGCATCCATCCATTATGTTTCATTCGATAGAAAAAAGTGCCCAATGAGTAAAATACGCCACCTAAAAACAGGAGTATAATACCACTAACCGCGAAGTTTAAGTACAATGGGTAAATCAACAACAAGCCCATCCAACCCATAATTAAATAGAGATAAGTACTCAGTTTAGGAAACCGATTTGTCCAAACAACTTCAAAAATAATACCTGCGATAGCCGCGAACCAAACAATGCCTAGGAAAACATAGCCCATCACTCCACCTACTGTTACCATCAAATATGGAGTGTATGAACCTGCAATTAACAGATAAATTGAAGCATGGTCTATTTTTTGAAATAAATCTTTCAAACCTGTAAAACTAAAACTATGATATAACGTTGATGCTAAAAATAAAATCACTAAACTTGATCCATAGATAATGTAAGATACTATCTCACTCACTGAAAAATCAGGCGTTGTAATCGCCTTTTGAACAAGTAAAATCAAGCCAATCACAGATAATAGTGCCCCTACCCCATGAGTGATTGCATTAAAAACTTCGATTAAAATATCATTCTTAGTAATTGAATTTGTTTCTGTCATTTCATTAGTCCTCCCATATAAATTACATTGGTCTAATCTAATTTATCTACCTCATAATGTTTCACTAAATCCATTCCTTTAAAGCTTTGTTGACGCAAGGCCTCATAAATAATGATTGCTGCAGTATTCGAAAGATTCAAGGAACGGATATGCGTATCATCCATCGGAATACGAATACATTTCTCTTCATTCTCACGCATAAATTTTTCCGGTAACCCTGTTGTTTCTTTTCCAAAAATAAAGTAATGATCTTCATTCGTATCTGAATAATCAACATCTGAGTAAGTATGATGAGCAAATTTAGAAACAATATGTAATTGTCCGTCTTTAGCATACTCTAGAAATGCTCTTAAATTTTTATGGTAAGTAATATTCAATTCTTGCCAATAATCTAAACCAGCTCTTTTTAAATGCTTGTCATCCAAGCTAAAGCCTAATGGTAAAATTAAGTGTAAATGTGCATCAGTTCCTGCACATGTTCTAGCAATATTGCCAGTGTTTGGTGGTATTTGAGGTTTATATAATACAATATGATTCATTCTTAAGTATCCTTATCTATTAAAATTATTTATAAATTCTCTTTTAATTTACTAATTGCATCTTCAAACTCCGCAATCGTTTCTTTTTCAGTCTCATTCTTCAAAGCTGATATCAGAAAATTAACCAACTCAGCATTCGCATTTCTTCGCATAATCTTTGCAATAGCCCAAGCTGCGGTACCTCTAATGACAGGTCGCGGATCTGTATCAATTAATTGAAGTAATGTAGGAACAGCACTCTTATCTCGATAATTGGCTAATGCAATTATCGCGTTTCTTTGTAAAGGCTTCTTGCCCCTCCAAGAACCAGCCATTTCACCAAACTCATTCTTAAATTCTCTATTTGAAAGTTTGAGCATCGGTTCTAACAACGGCTTGACCTTATCATAAGAAGGTTCCATCTGTTTATGTAAGTGAAAGTCAATTCCTTGGTTGTATGGGCAAACAATCTGGCAAATATCACACCCATAGATTATTCTTCCCATTTTCCTTCTATATTTTTCTGGCATATAGTCTTTTGTTTGCGTCTGATAAGATAAGCATTTTTGCGCATTCATTTCACCATTCCCAAGTAAAGCTTGGGTCGGGCAACCATCAATACATCGGTAGCAATCTCCGCAATTATAATCTACTTGATTATCAGGTTCAAAGGGAATGTCCGTTATTATTTCACCTAGATAGACATACGAACCAAACTCTTTTGTAATCAGCAATCCATTTCGACCAATAAAACCAATACCCGCTCGTGCTGCTACTGCAACATCGATCAATTCACCGGTATCGACCATAGGTTTAAAAGTAGCATTGGGATCAATTTCGACTCTCATATAGTTGATTAATTCATCTAAATAATCACGTAATATGACATGATAGTCTCTTCCCCATGATGCACGGGCAAACTCTCCTCTTCGCTCTCCACGTACTGCAACTGGTTCATCCTTAATGGATGTTGGATAAGCTAGTGCAATTGAGATAATTGATTGCGGATTATCAAATATTTTATCTGGGTATATTCTCTCTTCTAACACTTTATGTTCGAATCCAGATTGATGCCCTTTTGCGTGTTGTAATTTGATAGACTCTTCTAATTCGTAAAATGGGCTTGCATCAGCAAATCCAATTTTATCAATTCCTATTTCAAATGCTTTAGTTCGAATTTTCTCTTTCAATAAAGAATAGTCCATTAGACCACTCCTATCAGATGGATTTTATATATATCCATTATAACAAACTTGTAAAGAGTAACCATAAATTTACCTAATAAAAACAAAAAACGCACTGCTTCGGTGTTAATCACGGCGAAACGATGCGTTAATTAAGTCGTTGACTGTCACCACTTTAAGTCAGTTCATATCAGGAAACTGATTTAAAGAGATGGATCAAAAGAACTTATAATGACTATATTAACATACCCGAAAATATAATGCAATTTAATTAAAAAGTTTTAAACTTATCCGATTACTCTATTAATGTTCTTCTAATTTTTGTTCCAATTGGATTAAACCAGTTTGTATCTTTAAAATACCTGTCTGAGTGACATGATTAAATTGTTTAGCTAACATGGCTTTTGTTTTTTCGCCACTTTGTGGTGCATAGAAATAAGCTGCTGCTGCTCCACCAATTGCTCCTAAAACTATTCCTAAGCTAAGTAAATTCATTTGTTTTCTCGATTTCATCTAAACCCCTCCATAACGTAACGAATTAATCTGTTATTTAATTATAGCTTATTTTTTGGAAGGTTTAAAATAATTCAGTTACAAATAAGCAGTTACTAGTAACTAGTTTTATCACGAATTAATAGATAATATACTTAAAATCAATTATACTAATCATAGGTTAATATGAGCAGTAGATAAATAGAGAGAGAATGATTATTTTGAAAATAGGTGCCCGCACATTTAAAACGAGTTTAGCTGTGTTTTTAGCTATGATGATTCCACCACTTATAGGATTAGATGACAGTGTGGGATTAACGACAGCTTCTGTTATCTTTTCAATGCAACCTTCTGTACAAGAAACATTTGTTCAAACTAGAAACCGTTTAGTAGCCAATATTATTGGGGGTGTGATTGCTTATTTAGTTGTAAATTATTTAGGTTATACACCAGTCATGATATCATTAGCAACTGCCCTGCTCATTGCAATTTTACATCAATTAAAATTAGATAGTGTGATTGGTCTTTCCAGTCTTACGTTGATTAACGTCATGCTTGCTCCAGCTGACAACTTACTAATTACGGCAATTGGGCGTGTATCTGGAACACTTGTAGGTGTTATAATAGCTTTTATTGTAAACACTTTTGTTTTACCGCCAAAATATGATGTTAAATTTTATGAAGCAACAACGAATTTAACCGATAATTCAACAAAATATATTCGATCAATGTTAAGAAAGAATGCTCAATTTCCAATTATGGCTGAAGATTTAAATAAATTAAACCAAGAGCTCAAATTAATTCGAAAATATTACTCGTACATGATGGATCCAGTTTATAAACGTTTTGTTAATAAACGATATTATTCCATGCTACGTTTCCTAGTTGTATCAAGACAATCGATTCAAACTAATGAAATCTTATACGAATTAGCTATTACATTGCATAATTCAGAAAGCACGTATAATCATTTAACACCTCAATTACGAACTCTAATTCGTGAGCGTATGGAGACTTTAATGACGGCACATGAACAAATTTTATTAAAATGGAATGGTCGTATTCTTCCAGACGAAGTAAACTTTATTACTTATCGAAAAGATTTAAGGCGTGGGTTAATGGAGGCGTTCTACCAGGAAGCATCAACTGATGAGGCTATGGAGTATGATTTTTCAAAAGGAAATGACTTATTAAGAATTATGACTAAGATTTTCGAATACGATAAAAAATTACAACAGTTTAACAAATTAACAAATAGTTTTGTAAAACACCAACGTGATGATTCAATCGAACACGAATATGATTAAAAAAAATGAACCAAGGAAGAAAACTTCCCTGGTTCATTTTTAATTATTAGAGATACTTTCCAGTCATTTGTTTATAGCGGTTGAACCATAGATCAACATAATCCTTCGAAAATGGTCCACGTTCTTCTTGTATCCAGCTCACTAAAACTTTAACTTGTTCATTTAAAATTTCGTCAATTTCATCTGGATAGCCATATTTTTTTCCATGAATTTCATATTCATCTACATCGAGTAATCTTTTTTCGCCATCTGGGAATATTTTAACATCTAAATCATAGTCAATATATTTTGCACCTTCATCATCAATTAAAAATGGTGAAGCCATATTACAATAATAAGAAATACCTTTTTGACGAATCATCGTAACTA
>CAZTXI010000029.1:0-3538 GCA_964617265.1 uncultured Carnobacteriaceae bacterium
TTGAAATATAATTGAAATTTATCTGAAATATGATATGCTTTTAAAAGACAAAAAAATATCTATATGTTTTTACAATCTTTATAATCTATCTAGAGTCAGTTTTATATGATTATGTAAGAAAAAAGTCAAACTAATTAAAAGATTCATAAAGATAAATAGATAAAAGAAATTAGGTGAAACCTATGAAATTTCCAATACAAAAAGCAGATATTATTATCAGTGCTGTAGAAGAAGCTCAATACCCAGAAATGAAATTACCTGAGGTTGCAATAGCTGGTCGTTCCAATGTTGGTAAATCATCCATGATTAACACATTGTTAAACCGCAAAAAACTTGCAAGAACATCTGGTAAACCAGGTCGAACACGTACGATTAACTTTTTTAATATCGAAGATGAATTAATTTTTGTTGATGTACCCGGTTATGGGTATGCAAAAGTATCTAAAAAAGAGTTAGAAAAATGGGGAGATATGATGGACCATTATTTCTCAACTCGTGAGGTTTTAGAAAAAGTTATTCTAATTGTTGATTTTAGACATAAGCCGACTGAACAAGACGTACAAATGTATGATTACCTCAAGTATTTAGGATTACCAGTCTTGATTGTCGCTACCAAAGCGGACAAAGTTAAAAGAGGCGTACACAACCGCCATATGAACCAAGTCATTAACACCTTACAAATTGCAGAAGGTGATATTGTTGTTCCATTTTCATCTGAAACAAGACAAGGTAAAGACGAGGTTTGGAATATAATCTTAAATGATTTAGGGATTGAAATAGAATGAAACTATTAATGTATGGTGTCAATAAAGATACAGTAATGAAAGAAGACACCGATAAGTATTTTTTAAATGACCAGAAAAGACAAGACCAAATGATTGAAATTGCTTCTTTTAATGGTGTGAAGGAGATTGCAGTACTGTCGAATAATTTCAGAAATGAGTATTATTTGTATGTGGACGAATCCATCTTTAGTCATGGTGATTTTCTTCGATATATAGCTGAAGAAACCGACAAAGATTTACAAGAAATTATTTTAGAAACGTATAGCAAATTTAATGAAGATGTTCTTAGACACTTATTTGAAGTGGCTACAGGTTTTATATCAGAGCCATTAGGTTCGATTGAATCACTTGGATCAGTAGAAGAAGCTTTATATTTTTCAAATCAAATTCATACAATAGGTGAAGTGATTACTAAAATGTTTCAAATGGCTATTAACATAGCTTTTGAATTAAAATTAGAAAAATCAACTAAACCATTAAATCAAACTAGATTATCAGATTACATTTATCAACTGCTTGATAATGTCAGTGAATTGGATAAGAAAAACTTTATTATTTCTGGTACAGACTTAGATATTTATTTTTTGACAAAAGTCTTATTAAAAGCAGATGTGCGCTCCATTTCAATTATTCAAAGAGATGAAATGGAAGCAGAGCGACAAACAACATTTGTAAAAAAACTACTGAATGAATTAGACCAAACAAAGGTACATGCAGTAACGTCTAAATCATTATTTTACCGTCTATCAAAAGTAGATGTGTTTATATTAGATACAAATGAATTGAATCTATTTTCAGATTCCATTCGTGAAGAAGTAGCGATTATTCGTCAGACTAAAAAGCTACAATACTTGATTGATGTAGGAGGAAGTTCATCACAGGATTTATCGTATCCTAACTTGGATATTCGAGTTATTAATTCCGCGATGGAACACTCATATAATGAAGACGAACAAACAATTGCAAATGTTATATTTGATGAAAAACTATCTATTCACATTAAAGAATTTATGGAATATTTAAAAAGCTTTCAAATTAATATTGTAGAAGAAGAGCTTTTATTTTAAAGTTAAACTCAATTGGAGTTCAAGAACATTCGAACTTCTATTGAGTTTTTCTGTTTTTTATTTTGTTTAATAGATTAGATAATGATATTTGTTTAAATTTCATGAAAAATACGGTAACATTAGATAGAAGTATGCACTGGGAGAGAAGGAATAATCATGTTTATAGATCAAGCGAAGATATATGTAAAAGCCGGTGACGGTGGAGATGGAATGGTTGCGTTTCGTCGTGAAAAATATACCCCAGATGGAGGACCAGCTGGTGGAGACGGTGGTCGTGGTGGAGATGTTGTTTTTGTAGTAGATGAAGGACTACATACCTTAATGGACTTCCGTTACAATCGCCATTTTAAAGCATCTCAAGGGGAAAATGGTATGTCAAAAGGCATGCATGGTAGAGGGGCAGAAGATTTAATGGTTCCTGTACCCCCAGGAACTGTAATTAAGGATGAAGATACTGGAGAAGTTATTGCCGATTTAACGGAACACGGTCAACAAGTTATTGTTGCAAAAGGTGGTCGTGGCGGTAGAGGAAATACTCGTTTTGCTACGTCTAAAAACCCAGCACCTAGTATCGCTGAAAATGGTGAACCTGGAGTAGAAAGAAATATTACTCTGGAATTAAAACTATTAGCGGATGTTGGATTGTTAGGATTCCCATCAGCTGGTAAATCAACATTTTTATCAGTTGTAACGGCAGCTAAACCTAAAATAGGTGCATACCCATTTACAACAATCACACCAAATATTGGTGTAGTTGCATTAGAGGACGGTCGTAGTTTTGTAATGGGAGATATGCCTGGAATTATTGAGGGAGCGGCAGAGGGTGTAGGTTTAGGTTTACAATTTCTACGTCATATTGAAAGAACAAAAGTGTTGATCCATTTAATCGATATGAGCGGTATGGAAGGTCGTACACCGATTGATGATTATCATACAATTTTAGAAGAATTAGAAAAACATGATCCAGATCTTGCACGTAAACCTCAAATCATTGTTGCAAACAAAATGGATATGCCTGATTCAGCTGAGAACTTAGCAGAATTTAAACAACAATTAGATGAAATAGGCGAAGAATACGAATTATTTGAAATTTCAGCGTTACGACGTGATGGCTTAAATAACGTATTATATCGTGCAATTGATTTACTTGAAAATTATGTAGAAGAAGAAGAGATTATCGAAACAGATACGCATGTGACGTACACATTAGAAGAAGAGGAAGCACCATTTGAATTATCGCGTGATTCAGATGGAGTTTGGATTCTATCTGGAAATGAAATTGAACGTCTATTCAAGATGACTAATCTGGATCATGACGAATCAATTATGCGCTTCTCTAGACAGCTACGCGCTATGGGTGTAGATAATGCATTGAGAGAACGTGGAGCTAAAGATGGCGACTTAGTTGGCCTATTAGACTTTACATTTGAATTTATCGAGTAGAAGTTAATGGCAGAAATAGATTGAGGTTAAGAGAATGGAATTGTTATTTTTAGGGACAGGATCTGGTGTTCCTTCGAAATTAAGAAATGTATCAAGTATAGCTTTAAAACTTTTAGCTGAACGAAATAGTGTTTGGTTATTTGATTGTGGCGAAGGTACGCAACATCAAATTTTAAAAACAACACTAAAACCTCGTAAAATTGAAAAAATATTTATTACACACATGCACGGAGACCATATATA
>CAZTXI010000029.1:3638-8726 GCA_964617265.1 uncultured Carnobacteriaceae bacterium
GCTGACCACGAGGGGACACTGGATGCTGAAAAACTAAAGGCATTAAATATTCCGAGTGGGCCACTTTATGGTCGTTTAAAAAATAAAGAAGTCGTTACACTAGAAGATGGCACAGTATTAGATGGGAATGATTTTGTTGGTCCAACTCAAAAGGGTCGAACACTAGCTATCTTAGGGGATACGGTGAAGCATCCTAATAGTGTTGAACTTGCTCGTGGTGCTGATATTTTAGTCCATGAAGGAACATTTGCACCTCATGAGGCTGATTTAGCTCGAGATTATAATCATTCCACTACGGCTCAAGCGGCTGAAGTAGCTAAAGAAGCAAAGGTTGGAAAATTGTTATTAACACACTTTAGTTCAAGATATTTATATAAAGATTTAAAAGCAATTGAAAAAGAAACAAGAAAACTATTTAAAAATTCATTTGTAATGCAAGATCTACAAGAATTTGACATTCCACTTAAAAGGGATAGTGATACGGTTGACGCTTAGAGGAAAGAAGATTTTAATTACAGGAGCCTCATCTGGAATTGGTGAATATGTTGCATACGAAGCAGCAACTATGGGGGCAAACCTTGTTTTATGTGCTCGTAGAGAAGATAACTTACTAAATGTTAAAGCAAACTGCGAACAACTAGGGGACGGTCATATATATACTATTCCAGTAGATTTAACGGATCCAGATAGTATGGATTATATGATTCAGGAACTAGAACTACAAAACATTGAAATTGATACACTAATTAATAATGCCGGTTTCGGTCACAGTGAACCGTTTGTTACAACGAATTTTGATGTGGTGTTAAATTTATTTCAGGTAAATGTACTTGGGCTTATGTATTTGACTCAGAATCTTGCGATAAAAATGTTGGATCAAGGTCATGGTCAGATAATTAATGTGGCTTCTCTAGCTGGAAAAGTTTCAACACCTAATTATGCAACGTATGGAGCGACTAAAGGTGCTGTTATTAGTTTTAGTAATGCCCTCCGAATGGAATTAAAGCCACACAATATTCAAGTAACAACTGTTAATTTCGGTCCAGTAGATACACCGTTCTTTGACCGAATTGCACGTAATCGTAAGGAAGCTTCTTTAAATGGGCCATTTGCATTAACTGTTCAAAAAGCTGCAAAAGTTATAATCGATACAATTGGGACAAAGAAACGAGAAGTGAATCGTCCCTTACTGTTAGCTATTGGAGCTAAACTGTATGATTTAGTACCAGATGTAGGAGACTACATCTTGATGAATTTTTATAGAGACTAATGTGATATAAGAGAGGATGTTTAATTTGAGAAAGCAATGGAGTACGGTTTTATTAATCATTTTACTTTTAATCGTTGTTATTTTTTCAGTATTAAATGTAGATCCAGTCAATATTAATTTTGGATTTACTATTTTAGAAATGCCTTTAGTTGTTGTTATTATTGGTACCTTACTACTAGGTGTATTGATTGCCGTGATTTGGTCTACAACTCTTATTATGAGAGAACGTTCAAATCTTAAAAAGGCAAACCAAAAAATGAGTCAACTTGAAGTGGATTATACGAAAAAAGAACAAGAGTTAACGACGCATCATGAAAAAGAAAATCAAAAATTGCAACAAAAAATTGAACATCTATTGTCAGAAAATAAAAAATTAAATCGACATATTCATAATTTAGAAATAACACGTTCAACACATCAAAATGGACACCATACGAACTAAAGAATGACTACATCATATATAAACTAGGATGGGAGTGATTAGCTCCTATCCTTCTTTTTTACTTTAAACTAGGAGTGATTATTTGGTAACCTCTTCTAAAAAACTATGGAAACAAGCTGTTTTAGTAGATGATGCAAGAATAGAAGAACTTAAAAATGAATTAAACGTTTCTCGTTTATTTGTTGAAGTCTGTTTTCAACGAGGATTGACAACTAAAGAAGCCATTCAGGAATTTATTCAGGTAGATGAAACATGGTTCCATGATCCTTATTTACTCTATGATATGGAACGAGTAGTCGAACGAATAACGGAAGCTATTGAGAATTTTGAACAAATTACAATTTACGGAGACTATGATGCTGATGGGATGACGAGTACGGCATTATTAACTGAGACCTTAGAGTCATTAGGAGCGAATATAAACTATTTTATCCCTAGTCGATTTAAAGAAGGTTATGGTCCAAATAGTGCGGCTTTTGAACAAATCATCCAAGATGGAACCTCGTTAATTATTACTGTTGATAACGGAGTTGCAGGGCATGAGGCGATTCAACATGCAACCAGTTTAGGAGCGGATGTTATTGTAACGGATCATCACGAGCTCCCTGATGAATTACCGGATGCTTATGCTATTATTCATCCAAAACACCCAAACGGTAAATATCCATTCTCAGATTTAGCAGGAGTCGGTGTAGCTTTAAAAGTGGCTCACGCTTTACTTGGTGAATTGCCAGTTGAAGTTCTTGATTTAGCTGCGATTGGAACAGTTGCTGACTTGGTTTCTTTAAGAGATGAAAATCGAGCGGTTGTTTATTTTGGTCTAAAAATGATTAAGCAAACGCAACGTATCGGCTTATTACAACTGTTTAACTTACTTGAGAAAAAAACTTCTGATATTACAGAAGAAACAATTGGTTTTCAGATTGCACCGCGATTGAATGCGGTTGGCCGATTAGGTGAGGCAACGCCGTGTGTAGAATTGCTGACAACTCACGAACCTACAAGAGCAAAAGAACTGGTTCAATACATTGATGATCAAAATACAGAAAGAAAAGCGATTGTTGAACAAATGACAAATGATGTTGAAGCAAAGCTTAAAGAAAAAACAACAGATGAAAAAGTCATTGTTCTAGCAGATGAAAATTGGCATCAAGGTGTATTGGGAATCGTGGCCAGCCGTGTCGTAGAGAAAACGAATAAACCAACATTATTATTCACCATTGACTCAGAGACCGGTATGGCAAAAGGTTCTGCCCGTAGTATCCAAGGTTTTGATATTTTTTCAGCCTTTGGAAAAATCAGTCATTTGTTTACGCAATTTGGTGGTCATGCCATGGCTGCAGGGATGAGTACGGATCAATCAAATTTAGTAGAAATTCAACAACAATTATCTGAAATTTTATCTGAATTGGATGACATTGAATTAATTCAACATATAGTTGCTCGATTACCGCTATCTGAGATAACGACCGATTCTATTAACGAGATGATGGCTCTTCGTCCATTTGGAACGGATAATGAAAAACCTTTGATTGCTAGTGAAGAAGTATCACTAAAGCAAAAAAGAAGTGTTGGTGTAGATGGAGCACACCTTAAGTTAGTTGTGGAGCAAGAAGCGGATGAACTTGATATTATCTCATTTCAAAATGGTTATATGAGTGATCTATTGTTTGAAAGTCAAAGAATATCTGTCGCAGGTTATTTAGAGATTAATGAATGGAATGGTCATTCGAAACCACAATTACAAATGATTGATATTGATTTATCTGGTCCTTTATTGATTGATCAAAGACTGAGTCAATTAACTCCGAATCATTTAAAAGAAGAGCACACAAATTATATTTTTTATGTAGCTGATTTATATGAAAAAGCTTTAGCCAGTATTCCTCCTACTTCAAAAGCCGTTTTATTACAAACAGAAGAAGAGGCCAAAAATTTTCAATCAGAAGAGAATATTATAATAGTTGACTGTCCACCGTCTATAGAAATATTTAAACAAACGCTAACTGGAAATGAAACCAATAAAATAAAATGTTATTTCTATAAGAAGAACCATCTATTTTTATCAGGTCTACCAGTGAGAGAAGATTTTGTTCATGCCTATAAATTCTTTGCTCGTCATAAAGATATTGATTTAGTAAATCAGGGAAACGTTCTGTCTCAATATTTAAATTTAGATAACAGTAAAATCTTTTTGATAGTTAAAGTGTTTTTAGAAGCAAAGTTTGTTATAATAATTAATGGAGTGTTAAACGTGGTAGAACACCCGGAAAAACAAGAACTACTAAAAACAAAATCTTATCAAGAAGCACTGGAACAATTGAGAGCAGAAGAATTGTTTCTTTACAGTTCATTTAATGAAGTAATACATTCACTTACTTAAATGAAAGCGAGTGCTTTATTATGAAGGAGAAATAAAATGGATTTAAGTAAATATATAGCTTCAGTACCTGATTACCCTGAAAAAGGAGTTATTTTCAGAGATATTTCACCATTAATGGCTGATGGCGAAGTCTATAGATATGCAACTCAACAAATTGTAGACTACGCTAAAGATAAAGATGTTGAAATGATCGTTGGACCTGAGGCACGTGGATTTATCGTAGGTTGTCCTGTAGCATATGAATTAGGAGTAGGATTTGCTCCGGCTCGTAAAAAAGGTAAGTTACCTCGTGAAGTAATTGAAGTGAATTATGGTTTAGAGTACGGTGAAGACACACTTCAGTTACATAAAGATGCGATTAAACCAGGACAAAGAGTTCTAGTCGTAGATGACCTGTTAGCAACTGGTGGTACATTAGCTGCTACAATCGAACTAATTGAAGAATTAGGTGGAATTGTTGTAGGAACAGCTTTCATCATTGAGTTAGTTGACCTTAAAGGCCGCGATAAGATCGAAGGCTATGATATCTTTACATTATTAGAATACTAAAAAGACTCTTTATCCATTTTATAGGAGTCAACCTAAGAGACTACAGTATTATGCTGTAGTTTCTTTTTTTACTGAATTTCTTTGAGAAGAACTTTCTCAATTAGCGATGTTTTAAGAGATCATTGAAATGGATTCCGCTTATCTCAAAAGAGTAGAGGAATGGAAAGCATTTAAAATCATTCAATATGATAAGGGTAAAGATACAAAAAAGCACTCAAACATTTATAATCAGATGTTGAGTGCTTTATACTATTAATATACGTGAGTACGATATAAAGAAATAACTTTACCTAAAACTGATACATTCGGTAAAATAATTGGGTCTAACTCATCATTTTCAGGTTCTAATCGGATGTGATTGCTTTCCTTGTAGAATCTTTTACAAGTTGCTTCATCTTCATCGGTCATAGCTATAACGATATCACCATTATTGGCAATGTCTTG
>CAZTXI010000029.1:8826-12971 GCA_964617265.1 uncultured Carnobacteriaceae bacterium
TTTTCAAGTCGAGACAGATGACCATGTACGGTTGAAGTAGAAGCTAGACCAGTCGCATTACAAATTTCACGAACAGTAGGAGGATATCCACGTTTAGAAACTTCTTGGTGAATAAATTCTAAAATTTCGTGTTGCTTCTCTCCCTTACGTCCTCTTTTTGCCATAATTACACCTCTATTTAAGTTTTTATCAGTTTAATCATTTAATTAAAACAAGTATAACATATGCGTTCTCCTTAATCAAACACTTGTTCGCGAATGTATGTTTATTTATAAGTGACCATTAAATATCGAGAAATTTCACGAAAGTCATGAAAAGACTTTCACAAATTATGAAAACGTGCTATATTTATTGTTGATGCTAGTTATTTTTCTAGTAGTTTGGTAAGATGAATGACGATAAATATTTTTGAGGAGTTGTATTATGCTACCAGATAACTTATTAGACCGAATTAACGAGCTAGCGAAAAAGAAAAAAAGCGAAGGTCTAACAGAAAGTGAACAACAAGAACAGCAAAAATTAAGAGAAGAATATATTAAACTTTTCCGTAACCAAATGGAGGAGCAATTAGCAACTATAAAAGTTGTTGATAAAGAAGGTAAAGATGTTACTCCGGATAAATTAAAAGAATTAAAAAATAAGAAAAACAAAAAATTATAATTGAGAGGTTTGATAAAATGTTTGACAAAACAGATTTATTAGCTGTAAATGCCGTTCGTACGTTAAGTATTGATGCAGTAGAAGCAGCAAATTCAGGGCACCCAGGATTACCAATGGGAGCAGCACCAATGGCATATGCTTTATGGTCAAAACACTTGAATGTGAACCCAAAAAACTCACACTGGTTTAACCGCGATCGCTTTATTTTATCGGCTGGTCATGGTTCAGCCATGTTATACAGTTTATTACATTTAGCTGGTTACAAGGTTTCGATTGATGATTTGAAAAATTTCCGCCAATTAGAAAGTAATACACCTGGTCACCCAGAAGTTCATTACACAGATGGTGTAGAAGCAACAACGGGTCCATTAGGACAAGGTGTGGCAAATGGTGTGGGTATGGCGATGGCTGAAGCTCACTTAGCCGCTACTTACAACAAAGAAAACTACCCAGTTGTAGATCACTTTACATATGTTCTATGTAGTGATGGGGACTTACAAGAAGGGATTTCACATGAGGCAGCAAGTTTAGCGGGTCACTTAAAATTAGGTAAATTAGTGATGCTATATGACTCAAATGATATTCAATTAGATGGTCCTACAGATAAAGCGTTCAGTGAAGATATCGAGAAACGTTTTGAAGCTTACGGTTGGGATTATGCTAAAGTTGAAGATGGTAATAACTTAGATGATATTCATAACGCAATCGAAAAAGCGAAAGCCGTTACAGACAAACCGTCTATTATTGAAATCCGTACTGAAATCGGATTTGGTGCTTCAAATGCTGGAACTTCAGAAGTTCACGGTGCGCCACTAGGTGCAGAAGGTACGTTATTTGCTAAAAATAGTTACGCTTGGGAAGGTGAAGCTTTTGCTGTTCCGGAAGAAGTGTACAATCGTTTCGAAGAATCAATGGTTGAAAAAGGTGCAAACTTAGAATCAGAATGGACTCAATTGTTTGATGAGTACAAACAAGCTTATCCAGATTTAGGTGCGCAATTTGAATTAGCTGTTTCTGGTCAATTACCAGAAGGTTGGACAGATAACTTACCAACGTATGAAGCAAATGAAAAAGGTGCGGCAACGCGTGGTATTTCAGGAGAGGTTATTAATGCTATTTCAGAAGTCGTACCAAACTTCTGGGGCGGATCAGCTGACTTATCAGGATCAAACAAAACAATGATTAGCCAAGTAGGGGACTTTGGTGCAGACAACTATGCGGGTAAAAATATCTGGTATGGTGTGCGTGAACATGCGATGGCTTCTGCATTAAACGGAATCTTACTACATGGTGGAACGCATTCATTTAGCTCGACGTTCTTTGTCTTCTCAGACTACTTACGTCCAGCTGTTCGTTTAGCGGCTTTATCAAAAATCCCAGCAATCTATGTGTTAACACATGATTCAGTAGCGGTTGGAGAAGATGGACCAACACACGAACCGGTTGAACACTTAGCAAGTTTCCGTGTTATGCCAAACGTCAATGTGTTACGTCCAGCAGATGCAAACGAAACAGTAGCCGCTTGGAAGATTGCTTTAGAGTCAACAGATACACCAACAATTATCGCGTTAACTCGTCAAGATATTCCAGTATTGGAAAATACAGACACATTAGCGTTAGAAAATGTTCAAAAAGGTGCATATGTTATTTCACCAGCTAAAGCTGAAGCAGAAGGTATCTTATTAGCCACTGGATCGGAAGTTGAATTAGCGATTCGTGCACAAAAAGCCCTAGCAGAAAAAGGTCATGATGTTTCAGTTGTTTCAATGCCAAGTTTTGAATTATTCGAACAACAAGATAAAGACTATAAAGAATCTGTTTTACCAAAAGCAATCACAAACCGTGTTGCGATTGAAATGGGTACAACATTTGGTTGGGACCGTTACGTTGGAACAGAAGGTCACATTATCGGAATTGATCGTTTTGGAGCAAGTGGTAAAGGTGAAGAAGTTATTGAATTCTTAGGCTTTACAGTGGACAACATTGTAAAAGAATATGAAGGATTAACTAAATAATAAATTTTAAATAGAATAGTAAACAGGCAGTTGGATTTATCCCAGCTGTCTGTTTTAATTTTTTTTGAAAATTGTGAAACGAATAGTTTTAATTTGATTCTATTTTAGGTAGAATAGTAAGGGTAAATTAAAATTCAAATATAATTTGAATAGTGTATTATGAGATAGGAGTGAACGATATGCCATTAGGATGGGCTATATTTTTAATAATCCTTGCATTACTTGGAGGAGCAGTGGCTGGATTTTTCTTAGCACGTAAATATATGGTTAAATATTTCGAAGAAAATCCACCAATTGATGAACAAATGATTCGAACAATGATGCTTTCTATGGGACAAAAACCTTCTGAACGTAAAATTAATCAGATGGTTAACCAAATGAAAGGTCAAGCAAAGAAAAAGAAATAAAAAAGCCTAGAGAAAACGAACAGTGATTATTCAACTGTTCGTTTTACGCTAATCTAAAACTAGAAACCGTTTTAAATTTCGATTCATAGAAAAGGTGTATATATGGATATATATAAAAAGTTGAATTGGTTTTTTAAAGATTATTGGAAATCGTATGCAACAGCTATTTTAGCTCTAATGGCTGTAGCGTTATTACAATTGATACCACCAAGAATTATTGGTTTAGTTATTGACCAAATTGGGGCAGGTATTATTACACAACAATCATTAACGGAGTTATTGATCATATTAACATTAACTGCCATTGGGCAATATGTTTTACGTTATGTTTGGCGTGTTCGTATTTGGGGAAACGCCGCTCGATTAGAACGGATTATTCGTAACCGTTTGTATCGTCATTTCACGAATATGGATAGTGAATTTTACCAAAAATACCGTACGGGAGATCTAATGGCTCATGCCACGAATGATGTGAGCTCATTAAGAATGGTTGCGGGAGGCGGTATCGTAACGATGGCTGACTCGTTATCAATTACTGTTGTAACGATAACGGCAATGTTTATTGTAGTTGATTGGCGTTTAACGCTATTAGCTGTCTTGCCACTACCTCTATTAGCGGTTGTTTCACGTTATTTAGGTAAAATGCTGCATAGTCGTTTCCGAGATGCTCAAGAAGCGTTCTCAGACATGAATAATAAAGTTCAAGAGAGTTTACAAGGAATAAAAGTTATTAAAACGTTTGGTCAAGAAGTAGAAGATACGGACGAGTTTAAAATTCAGACTGAAAATATTGTCGATAAAAACCGTGAAGTTTATAAAATCGACTCGCTATTTGATCCAGCATTGAGTCTAATTATAGGTTTATCTTATGTAATAGCTGTTATTGTCGGTGGGTATTTAATCATTGACGCTGAAATTACAGTAGGTGAATTTGTAACCTTTATTAGTTATATTGGTATGTTAATTTGGCCAATGTTTGCGATTGGTCGTTTATTTAATATTATTGAGCGTGGTTCAGCAAGCTATGATCGTATTGAAATTTTATTAAATGAGAAGAGTTCTA
>CAZTXI010000030.1:0-751 GCA_964617265.1 uncultured Carnobacteriaceae bacterium
TGTACGGTTAATAACATCTTGTTGTTGTTCACGTGTTAATTTAATGAACTTAACAGCGTATCCAGATACACGAATTGTTAATTGTGGATATTCTGATGGGTTTTCCATTGCATCCATCAACGTTTCACGGTTAAATACGTTAACGTTTAAGTGGTGTCCACCTTTTTTAGTGTATCCATCTAACATATTAGCTAAGTTTCTACGTTGTGATTCATCTGTTTTACCTAAAGCATTCGGTACGATTGAGAATGTGTTTGAAATACCATCTAATGAGTATTCGTAAGGAATCTTAGCAACTGAGTTCAAACTAGCTAAGGCACCATTCTCGTCACGACCGTGTAATGGGTTTGCACCAGGTGCAAATGGCTCACCATCACGACGTCCATCTGGAGTATTTCCAGTTTTCTTACCGTAAACAACGTTTGAAGTAATCGTTAAGATAGATGTTGTATGAACTGAATCACGATAAGTATCATTTTGTTTTACTTTCGTCATGAATTTTTCTAATAATTCAATTCCAATTTCATCTGCGCGATTATCGTTGTTACCATATTTTGGATAGTCGCCTTCAATTTCATAATCAACAACTAATCCATTTTCATCACGAATCGTTTTTACTTTTGCATGCTTAATTGCTGAAAGTGAGTCGATTGCAACTGAGAATCCAGCAATACCAGTGGCCATAGTACGCAGCACTTCCGTGTCATGCAATGCCATTTGCGCACTCTCGTAGCTGTATTTATCATGCATA
>CAZTXI010000030.1:761-7293 GCA_964617265.1 uncultured Carnobacteriaceae bacterium
GAATTACGTTTAATGTATTTACATAGAGCGTCGTGATCCAATCCATCATATCATCAAATTTCTCAATAACTTCGTCGTAATCTAAATATTCGGAAGTAATTGGTGCGTATGCTGGACCAACTTGTGCTTTCGATTTCTCATCCACACCACCATTAATAGCATATAGCAAAGTTTTAGCTAAGTTTGCGCGTGCACCAAAGAATTGCATTTGTTTACCAATCTCCATGGCAGACACACAACATGCGATTCCATAATCGTCACCGTAGATAGGACGCATGATATCATCATTTTCGTACTGAATAGCACTTGTTTCAATTGATACTTTTGCACAGAAATCTTTAAAGTTCTGTGGTAAATTCTTAGACCATAGTACCGTTAAGTTTGGTTCTGGCGCAGGACCTAAGTTAATTAATGTGTGCAAGAAACGATAACTATTTTTCGTTACCATGTGTCGGCCGTCCATACCCATACCTGCAATTACTTCAGTTACCCAAGTAGGATCTCCGGAAAATAGCTCGTTATATTCTGGTGTACGAGCAAATTTTACCAAGCGTAATTTCATGACGAAATGGTCTACTAATTCTTGGGCTTCAATTTCAGTTAATTTACCAGCTTTAATGTCACGATCAATATAGATGTCTAAGAATGTGGATGTGCGTCCCAATGACATCGCAGCACCGTTTTGTTGTTTTACAGCCGCTAAATATCCTAAGTACAACCATTGGAATGCTTCTTGTGCATTCTCAGCTGGTCGAGAAATATCAAAGCCATATATATTCCCTAGCTCTTTTAATTCGTTCAAAGCAACAATTTGTTCAGATAGTTCTTCTCGTTGACGAATAACATCTTCTGACATGATGCCGCCACCGTAAATTTCTTTATCCGCTAATTTTTCTTCAATTAAGAAGTCCACACCGTACAATGCCACTCGGCGGTAATCGCCAATAATACGACCACGACCGTAGGCATCAGGTAAACCGGTAATTACACCTGAACGGCGAGCTGCACGCATTTCAGCTGTATAGACATCAAATACTCCTTGGTTATGTGTTTTTCGGTATTTTGTAAAAATTTCTGACATTTCAGGGTCAATCTGGAAGCCATATGATTCTGCCGATTGTTCTGACATACGGATACCGCCATATGGTTGGAATGAGCGCTTAAATGGTTCGTCAGTTTGGAATCCAACAACTTTTTCTTTGTTTTTATCTAAATAGCCTGGTCCATGAGAGATGATAGAAGATACTACGTCCGTATCCATATCCAATACTCCACCCGCTTCAATTTCTTTACGATCTAAGTCCATAACTTGATCCCAAAGAGCTGACGTATTTTCTGTTGGGCCTTCTAAGAAAGCGTCATCTCCATCATATGGTGTGTAGTTAGCTTGGATAAATTCACGAACGTTTACGTGGCGTTTCCACTTCTCGCCTGCAAACCCTCCCCATGCTTTATCATATGTGCTAGTTGATTTTGACATTTGCATAATTTACAACTCCTTATCTATTGTTTGAGACATCCTAATTAACATATTAATATTATCACATAGTTTGATAACTAACAAGACGTTATCAGCTAATTTTATCGTTATTATCATTTAAAAACAGCTTAAAGTCAACATGTAAGCGCATTAAGTGAGAATGATTATCATTTGACTTTTTATTCACAAATAATGTGAATAAAAAACAGGGAATCACTCTGACTCCCTGCTCTAAAAGGTTATTAATTTTTTTCCGATTCGGAATTAGTGTCTGTATCGGTATAGATAATATCATTACGTTTAAATGTAATTGGCTGACCATCTGTTTCTTCTTCTAGGATAAATGAACCATTACTATAACGGTCACTTACAGAATAATCATTTGCCTTAAATACAAAAGTTTTATTTTGATTAGTTAAAATAGATATTTCATCATCAGATGATTCTACTTCAATTAACAGAGCAACACGATGAGGATTCGATTTTAATTCTCTCAATACGAGTAAGCCCCGTTTCGCTCTTGAAATGACATCAAAATCACTTAAGTTCATTTTCTTAACTGCTCCACGCTGAGTAACAATCATCGCATGTACACTCGATTCTTCATTATCTATTAATAGACCATTTACAACATAGTCGCCTTCTTTCAGGTTGATTGATTTCATACCTTTAGCATTTGGACCGTATGTTGATACTTCAGATAATGGGTAACGTAAACCGTAGCCTCTATGACTCACTAGGAATACATCAAAATCTTCATCCGCTTTAACAAGGTGTACGTTTAACAACTCGTCATCTTCTTTAGCCAACTTTATTGCTGTTGAGCTCGACGTACGATAGTTTCTTTTATGTTCAAAGTCTAAAACGACGGTTTGCTTAATGTAACCTTTACGTGTTATGAAGACAAATTGCTCATCATCAGGTAGTTTATTGTAATCAAACACCGCTACAATTTGTTCGTCTGTTTCAAAGTTAATACTTTGAGACAAATGTTGTCCAGCGTCTTTCCAACGTATATCTGGAATTTCATGAACCGGTCGATTAATGACTTTACCTTTATTTGTAAAGATAAGAATCTGGTCAAGTGTCGATAGTTTTTGAGCATACACAATATTATCACCAGCACGTACACTTATATCTTCTGGATCAGATGATGCATAAGAACGTGTACTTGTACGTTTTAAGTACCCTTCACGTGTTAAAGTAACAATGACTTCTTCTTCACTAATTAAGACTTCTTTTTTAACTTTTAGCTCCTCTATTTCATCTTCAATACTGGTTAAACGAGGAGTCGCATAATTTTTCTTAATTTCTTTCAATTCCACTTTGATCACTTGGAATAACTTTTTATCGGAAGAAAGAATCGCTTGGTATTCTTCAATTCGTTTAGCTAATTCAGCTGCTTCACTTTGTAATTCGGTAATATCCGTATTCGTTAAACGATATAATTGTAAACTAACAATTGCTTCTGCTTGTCTTTCGGTGAATTCAAATTCATTGATTAAATTCACTTTAGAGTGGGCTTTATTTTTACTACCACGGATAATACGAATCACATCATCCAAAATAGAAATAGCTTTGATTAAACCTAAAACAATATGCTCTCGAGTTTGATCTTTTTTGAGTAAATTTTGTGTACGTCGTATGACGACTTCTTTTCTAAATGACAGATAACTCGTTAAAATTTCTTTTAGTCCCAATTGTTTTGGCTGTTTATTATCAATAACAACAACGTTATAGTTATATGAAACTTGTAAGTCTGTATTTTTTAATAAGTAAGTCAATACACCTTCTGCATTAACATTCTTACGTAATTCAATAACAATTCTTAAACCATCACGGTCTGATTCATCGCGAACATCTGCGATTCCATCAATTCGCTTATTGATACGGATATCATTCATTTTACGTACCAACAAAGCTTTGTTTACTTCATAAGGAATTTCAGTCACGACGATCTGCTCACGTCCACCACGCATTTCTTCAATACTTGTCTTCGCACGAACAACTACACGGCCACGGCCATTTTTATAGGCTTTATCTAAACCTTTGGCTCCTTGAACAATCCCACCTGTTGGGAAATCTGGACCTTTTACAAATTGCATTAAGTCAGTATACGTTGCATTCGGTTTATCAATTAAATGCATGGTCGCATCAATAACTTCACCCAAGTTATGAGGAGGGATATCTGTTGCATAACCAGACGAAATACCTGTTGCTCCATTTACTAGTAGGTTGGGATAACGTGATGGTAGAACAGTTGGTTCTTCATCTGTATCATCAAAGTTTAAGATGTAATCAACTGTATCATATGGTAAATCTTTGACTAATTCATCTGCAATCTTCGAGAGACGAGCTTCAGTATAACGCATAGCCGCAGCTGGATCTCCATCCATACTCCCGTTGTTCCCTTGCATATCAATTAGCGGCATACGCATTTTCCACTCTTGACTCAAACGAACCATTGCATCATAAACCGATGTATCTCCATGGGGGTGAAAGTTACCAATAACGTTACCGACTGTTTTAGCTGCTTTTCGATAAGCTTTATCATACGTATTATTGTCTTGTGACATAGCATAAATAATACGACGCTGCACAGGTTTTAGTCCATCCCGAATATCAGGGATTGCACGTTCTTGGATAATGTATTTTGAATAGCGTCCAAAACGATCACCCATAACATTTTCTAATGTAATTTTTTGAATACCTGTATTTTCAGACATTAAACATCTAACCTTTCTTGATGGAAGTCATCCTTCTGTTCTTCAAGAACTTCTTCAGAATCTAAAATACTACCTTCTGCTTCCATCGTGAACTCAACATTATTTTCAATCCATTCTCGACGTGGACCTACTTTTGTTCCCATTAAAACAGATACGCGTCTTTCAGCTTTGGCTTCATCGTCGATTGTAACTTGAATCAATGTACGGCGCTCAGGATCCATTGTTGTTTCCCATAATTGTTCCGCATTCATCTCACCAAGACCTTTATAGCGTTGGATCGAGTAGCTTTTCAATCCTTTCGTATCTTCTTCTAACTCTTCATCTGTCCATAAATATTTCTCTTTACGGCCTTTACCACTACCGACTGTTAATTTGTAAAGTGGCGGTTGTGCTAGATAAACTTTTCCTGCATCAATCAATGGACGCATATAGCGATAGAAAAATGTTAAAAGTAACGTTTGAATATGAGCACCATCTGTATCCGCGTCCGTCATAATAATAACTTTATCGTAGTTACAGTCCTCAATTTCAAACTCCGGTCCGACACCTGCTCCAATCGTGTAAATCATTGTAGCGATCTCTTCGTTTTTAAAGATATCTGTCATCGATGCTTTTTCAGTATTGATAACCTTACCTCTTAACGGAAGAATAGCTTGGAACTTACGGTCACGTCCTTGTTTAGCTGAACCACCCGCAGAATTCCCCTCAACGAGGTATAATTCATTCCGTTTTGCGTTTCGGCCTTGGGCAGGAGTAAGCTTCTCAGAAATCAAAGCATCGCGCTGACGACGAGATTTACTATCTCTCGTTGCATCTTTCGCTTTTCGAGCTGCCTCACGAGCTTCTCGGGCTTTAATCGCCTTACGAACGATTCCTTGCGACATTTCACCATTCTCAGCTAAAAAGAACCCTAAGTTTTCTGAAATAACAGATTCTACAGCTGGACGGGCTTCTGCTGTCCCTAATTTATTTTTGGTTTGACCTTCAAACTGTAATAGGTGTTCCGGTATACGAACGGATAATATAACAGCAATCCCTTCACGAATATCTGATCCTTCTAAGTTTTTCTCTTTATCTTTTAACAAGCCTACCGTTCTTGCATACTCATTAAAGGTTTTTGTTAAAGCTGTCTTAGCACCCGTTTCATGCGTTCCAGCATCTCGTGTACGAACATTATTAACAAAACTTAAAAAGTTATCCGTGTAGCCATCGTTATATTGAAATGCAAATTCCACTTCAATGCCATTACTTTTTCCTTCAAAATAGCCAATGGAGGTTAACGTATCTTTGTCTTCGTTTAAATACTCAACAAATGATTTAATCCCATCTTCATAATAAAAGTTTTCAGCATTGCCTTCTTTACGTTCGTCGATTAAATCAATGTTTAATTTCTTTAATAAGAATGCTGATTCACGTAAGCGCTCAGACAACGTTTCAAATGAAATATCCGTTGATGAGAAAATTTCAGCATCGGGTTTAAAATGAATGGACGTACCTGTTGCCTTGCCTTTTATTTTTGTTTTTGTAACATTTCCATCCGCTTTTCCACCATTAATGAACTTCTGAGTGTAAGCATACCCGTCTCTTTTTACCGTTACTGTTAACCACTCTGACAAAGCATTTACTACTGCTGCACCAACACCGTGCAGTCCTCCGGAGGTTTTGTAGCCTCCTTCTTCACTAAATTTACCACCTGCATGAAGAATCGTAAAAATGACTTGTAAGGTTGGAATACCCGTTTCATGCATACCAGTAGGCATTCCTCGTCCGTTATCCTCTACTGAAATGCTGTTATCTTTATGAATAGTTACTTTAATTTTATCTCCAAATCCAGCTAATACCTCATCTACTGAGTTATCTACGATTTCATAAACTAGATGATGTAATCCGCGTGAGTCCGTTGATCCAATATACATTCCTGGACGTTTACGAACTGCATCTAAACCTTCTAATATTTGAATAGAAGAATCTGAATAATTTTGTTGTGCCATGAAATTGCACCCCTTCTATTTACTCTGCTTAATATAAATTATATATTTTAACAAAAACACTTGTTCCTATATACAGAACACACTTTACAAGTATACCATAAATATGTCAAATACGAATTATAAGATTGACACTACAACCTTTAATAAACAAGACTTCTTCGTTATTAACAAATAAATGCCTTTTTATTGTACAGAAAGATAGTTTTCCTGACAATAATTAAATTCTTCATTTAAAAACTTTAAATACATGGTAAAATAGACAAGACTTAATATTTGTGTAAAATATCGTTGAATCTAGATTTAGGAGAGATTTTATGGAAGTTGTACTTCAATGC
>CAZTXI010000030.1:7393-12740 GCA_964617265.1 uncultured Carnobacteriaceae bacterium
TTATCGGACTATTTGCTATTTTAGGACATGTTTACCCAATCTTCTTGAAATTCAAAGGAGGGAAAGCTGTAGCTACTTCTGCTGGAGTCGCCATTGCTGTTCATCCGCTATTTGTTCTTATTTTCGCCCTAATTTTTATCATTATCCTATTTACAACTAGTATGGTTAGTGTAGCCAGTATGTTAGCCGTATTTTTGGCAGCTGTTGGGTCTTTATTTATAAACGATCCTATATTCTCAGCCATTGTCTGGTTTTTATCATTTTTAATTATTTACTTACATCGAACCAATATCACACGCATACGAAATAAAGAAGAAAGTCGTGTACCTTTTGGTTTAAACTCTTCAAAGAAAAATAAATAAGCATGACAAAACCCACTAGCTCATTCCAGCTAGCGGGTTTCTTTTTTGGGTATTTATAAGATGTAACGTGATAAGTCACTATCTTCTGCAATATCCCCTACACGATCTTGGACGTATTGTTTTGTTATTTGAACTTCTCCTATTTGCATATCTGATGCTTCAAAGAGTAATTCTTCTAAAATCTTTTCTAATATTGTGTGTAAACGTCTTGCTCCGATGTTATCCGTTTCATCATTTACTTTTTGAGCAACGCTTGATATCTCTTCAACAGCATCCATCGTAAAGTTTACTTCGATATTTTCTGTTTCAAGGAGTGCTTTATATTGTTTGATTAACGAATTCTTCGGTTCAGTTAAGATTCGAACAAAATCTTCAGCTGTTAAATCATCTAACTCAACACGAATCGGGAATCTTCCTTGTAATTCTGGAATTAAATCACTTGGAGCTGAGGTGTGAAAAGCTCCTGAACCAATAAACAGCATGTAATCCGTTTTTACATTACCATATTTTGTACGGACTGTAGAACCTTCTACAATTGGTAAAATATCTCTTTGAACACCTTCACGAGAAACTTGCTGTTGACCATTTTCACTACCAGATGTAATTTTATCGATTTCATCTAAGAAGATGATTCCATCATTTTCAGCTAATTTAATGGCTTCTGATTGAATATCTTCCGTATCAATTAACTTATCTGCTTCCTCTTCGGTTAAGGCCTCAACTGCTTCTTTAACCGTTAATTTACGATTAATCTTTCGTGTAGGTCGAAGTGAGCTGAAAGCGTCTGAAAAATCAATTCCCATTTGTTCAAATTGTTCACTCATCGGACCGGCTGTTTTTAGTTGCTTTTCTTCGACTTGAATTTCAACTTCACGAGTATCTAACAGACCTCTTTTAATTTGAGTTTCTAACTCCGCTCGTTTAGATGAGATTTCTTCTGTAACTTCTTCTTCCGGTTCTTCTTGCGGTAAGTTTAACGAGTCTGGATCCATGCCCATACTTTGGAACATTTGGTTAAAAGGGTTCGGTGTTTTAGCTGATTTCTCTTTGCGAATGCCAGGTGCTAATGCTTTTGCGATACGTTTAATCGCTAAGTTTTCTGCACGTGAATGAACGGAACTTCTTTTTTGATCTCTAACTAAACGAATCGCTTCTTCAACTAAGTCACGAACCATAGACTCTACATCACGACCTACATATCCTACTTCTGTGAATTTCGTTGCTTCAACTTTAACGAATGGAGCATTTAAAATATCCGCTAGACGACGAGCAATTTCTGTTTTACCCACACCAGTCGGGCCAATCATTAAGATATTTTTTGGTGTAATCTCTTTTTGTAAATCTGTATCAACCAATTGTCTTCTATAACGATTTCTCAAGGCAATCGCTACAGATTTTTTAGCATCTGTTTGGCCAATTATATATTGATCTAATCGTTCAACAATTTCTCTAGGTGTTAAGTTCGCTGAATTTTCCAAATTTATAACCCTCCTATAAGTTTATAATTTCTGTGTAATAATATTCTCATTCGTATAAACATCAATTTCTGAAGCAATTTTCAACCCTGCATACGCGATATCTTCTGCCGTCATGTCTTGACTATGTTGTTTCAAAGCTCGGGCTGCAGATAGAGCATAATTACCACCAGAACCAATACTTAAAATCGAATCATCGGGTTCAATTACTTCTCCTGTCCCTGAAATAAGGAGCATTTTATCTTTATTTGCGGCAATTAATAAAGCTTCCAATTCACGCATCATTTTATCTGAACGCCATTCTTGTGCTAATTTCACAGCGGCTTTTTCTAAGTTTCCGCGGTATTCATTTAAATTACCTTCGAATTTTTCAACTAATGTAAAAGCATCCGCCACACTACCCGCAAAACCAACCATTACTTCGTCGTTATAAATTTTACGAATTTTTCGTGCCGTTCCTTTCATAATAACAGACTCACCCATTGTAACTTGACCATCTCCAGCCATTGCCGTCTGTCCATTATGTTGTACAGCTAGTATTGTTGTTGCATGAAATTTTACCATGTAATCTCCTCCATAACTTTCTATTCCATCCTTTTATGCACGCGGATGAAACTTTTGATAATCTTTTAATAAATGATCCTTCGTCACGTGCGTATAAATTTGTGTAGACGATAAACTCTTATGTCCTAAAAGTTCTTGAACGGTTCGCATATCTGCCCCATTATCTAACAAATGCGTCGCAAAAGAGTGTCTTAATTTATGCGGATGTATGTTAGACGTTAAGCTTGTTTTTTTAACTAATTGATTTAGAGCATATTGAATACCCGAAACCGAGATGTGATCGCCATATTGACTCACTAACAAAAAGTCATGTTCCTTCTGGTATTCTTGCATTAAAGGTGTACGACAATTTTCTATATACTCTTCGATTGCTAATTTTGCATATTCGCCAAATGGGACATAACGTTCTCGATTACCTTTACCTACAACCAGCATAATACCCAAATCTAGGTCGATGTCTGCTAGTGTCAAGGCTTGACATTCACTTACTCGGATACCTGTACCGTATAGGATTTCTAAAATAACACGATCTCTATAATCAAGTGGATTCGTCCCGCCCGCTGCTTCAAATAGTAGCTCAATTTCTTCACTATAAAAAAAGTTCGGTAAACGAAAACCATTCTTTTTTAAATGTAAGTAAGAAAATGGATTTTCCGCTATAAATTCATGATTCATTAAATATTGATAGAACGCTCTTAAGCTCGATATTTTTCGTGAAATTGACGTTCGACTATATTTATCATCCGTTAACTTCGATAAGTAAATCCTGGCATCTAAAAGCTCAACAGTGAAGAAATCTGCATTGCCTGTTTCCAACAGAAATTCCGTAAAATGAGCGATATCATCAGAATAAGCTTTAATCGTTAAATCCGAATAATTTCTTTCATGGGTTAAATATAAAACAAATTCTTTTATCATATCTCTATCCATACTCATTTTATCCCTCTTTTCTATTTGGATTTAGTTGTATTTTATTTCAACAATTATAATTCTAACATAAGTTAGCGTTTTTATTATGAAATCCGTTTGAAATTTATAAGTCAATTAGGGTAAAAGAAAAAAAGCCAATAAATAAATTATCAGCTTTTTTAAATATTATTGTTCTGCTTCTGCGTAATCACAGTTTGAACATTTAACTTGTACTTTTGAACGTGTACGTTTTTCAACTAAGTAGTGATCACATTTCGGACAGTCGCGCCCAACTGGTTTATCCCAAGATGTAAATTCACATTCTGGATAGCGATCGCAACCATAGAAGATACGATTCTTCTTCGTTTTACGTTCTACAATTTCACCCTTTTCACATGTTGGACATGTAACACCAATCTTTTTAAGGATAGCTTTTGTATTACGGCATTCTGGGAAATTCGAACAAGCATAGAATTTACCGAAGCGACCAATCTTAATCACCATTGGATGACCACATAGCTCACAATCAAAGCCAGCTGGTTCGTCTTTAATTTCGACTTCTTCCATTTCAGCTTCAGCGACTTCAACTTTTTCATTAAACGGACCAAAGAATTCATCAATTACTTTAATCCATTCTTGTTTACCATCTTCGATTTCATCTAAACGTTCTTCCATATCAGCCGTAAATTGTACATCAACAATCTCTGGGAAATATTCAGAAATCAATTCATTAACAATTTCGCCTAATTCAGTTGGTTCAAATCGTTTGTTTTTCATGGTAACATAGTATCGTTTACGCAATGTATTTAGGGTTGGAGAATACGTTGATGGTCGTCCAACACCGTTTTCTTCTAACGCTTTAACCATTGTTGCTTCACTATATCTTGCAGGTGGTTGTGTAAAGTGTTGTTTTGAATCAAGCTTTAATAAGTTAACCGTTTCGCCTGCTTCTAAATCAGGTAAAATATTATCTTTTTCAGCTGAGCTTTCTTTGTACACTTTTTGGTAACCTGGGAAGATTAGTTGCGAACCATTTGCGCGGAAGATAACACCATTTTGCTCTAAGTCAACGCGCATTGTATTGTATACGGCTGACTTCATTTGGCTTGCCACAAATCGATTCCAAATTAATTGATATAATCTGAACTGGTCTTTGGTTAAATATTTTTTAATTGATTCTGGTGTTCGAGTGACACTTGTCGGACGAACAGCCTCATGGGCATCTTGAGCGCCTGCCGCATTAGCTGGTGCCTTTTTTGCTCCAACAAATTCGTTACCGTACTCTGCCTCAATAAAATCAATTGCTTCGTTTCGTGCTGAATTCGCAATACGTGTTGAGTCAGTACGCATATACGTAATTAAACCAACAACTTGATTTCTTTGAATTTTAACCCCTTCATACAACTGCTGTGCGATACTCATTGTTTTACTAGTACGGAAGTTTAGACGGTTCGCACCTTCTTGTTGTAATGTACTCGTTGTGAATGGTTTTTTAGGGTTACGATTTCGCTTGCTACGCGTTACATCTTTTACGTTCCAAGGTTCATCTTTTGTAATCTTATTTAAGATTTCAGAAACCGATTCTTGGTTTGGTAAATCTTGTTTTTTAGAATCTACACCATAAAATGATGCTTCAAACTTCTTTTTACTCTTTTCAAAATTACCAAGAATTGACCAATACTCTTCTGGCTTAAAATTTCTTATTTCTTTTTCACGGTCAATAATCAATTTTAAAGTTACAGACTGTACTCGACCTGCACTTAATCCACTCTTAACCTTCGCCCATAAAACAGGACTAATTTTGTAACCTACGATACGATCGAGCACACGTCTAGCTTGTTGCGAATCGATTAAATCATGATTCATTTTTCGCGGGTGCTTGAAAGCTTCTTTAACAGCTTCTTTTGTAATCTCGTTAAAAACTACACGATTCTCTTCATTCTCATCTAGCTTTAGAGCGTGACCTACATGCCATGCAATAGCTTCCCCTTCACGGTCCGGGTCGGCTGCAAGATAAACTTTTTCAGCTTTTTTTGC
>CAZTXI010000031.1:0-12404 GCA_964617265.1 uncultured Carnobacteriaceae bacterium
TGTTTCGATTCCTAATGATAATGGTGTAACATCTAGTAATAATACATCTTTAACGTCTCCTGAAAGAACTCCAGCTTGAATTGCTGCTCCCATTGCTACAACTTCATCAGGGTTAACTGAATGGTTTGGTTCTTTACCTAACTCTTTAGTAACTGCGTCTCTAACTGCAGGTATACGAGTTGATCCACCTACTAGTAGAACTTCATGAATATCATTTTTAGTTAATCCTGAATCACTTAACGCTTGTTTAACTGGCCCAATTGTACGATCAACTAATGATTTTGTCATTTTATCAAATTTAGCACGAGTTAATGTTGTCTCAAAGTTAATTGGTCCATTTTCATTTACTGAAATGTAAGGAAGTAGAATTGTTGTTTGAATCGCACTTGATAATTCTTTTTTAGCTGATTCAGCCGCTTCACTTAATCTTTGCATTGCCATGTAGTCTGATTTTAAATCTACTCCATGAACATCTTTAATTTCTTTTAATAGCCATTCAACAATTTTGTTGTCGAAGTCATCTCCACCTAACGAGTTATCACCCGCTGTAGATAATACTTCAAATGTACCGTCAGCTAAATCAAGAATTGAAACGTCGAACGTTCCTCCTCCTAAGTCAAATACTAGAATAATTTCTTCTTCTTCCTTGCTGTCTAAACCGTAAGCTAATGAAGCTGCTGTTGGCTCGTTAACAATACGATCTACTGTTAAACCAGCAATTGTTCCAGCATCTTTTGTTGCTTGACGTTGAGAGTCATTAAAGTAAGCAGGTACAGTAATAACTGCATTTGTTACTTCTTCTCCTAAATAATCTTCAGCGTATGCTTTTAAGTGCTGTAAAATTAAAGCTGAAATTTCTTGAGGTGTATAGTCTTTACCATCAATTGTTTCTTTGTAACTATCACCCATATGTCTTTTAATTGACATGATTGTGTTTGGGTTTGTGATTGCTTGACGTTTTGCAACCTCTCCAACTTGGATTTCACCATCTTTAAATGATACAACAGATGGTGTTGTACGGTTCCCCTCTTTGTTAGGGATAATAACTGGTTCTCCACCTTCAAGTACAGAAACAGCTGAGTTTGTCGTTCCTAAGTCAATTCCGATAATCTTTGCCATGAAAAAAATCTCCTTTTACGTAAAATTTTTATAATGATAATTTTTCTTATTCAGTAACCGTAACTTTTGCTGCACGCAATACACGGTCATGTAGTTTATACCCTTTTTCATAAACTTGTGCTACAACGCCACTAGCCTGTCCATCTTCTGCTGGAACTTGGGCATATGCTTCATGGAAGTTTGGATCAAATGGTTGACCTTCTGCGTCAATAACTTCGATACCATTTCCTTCTAAAGCACGTTTAAATCCGTCTAGTACCATTTGTACACCTTGGATTAATCCTTCGCTAGCATCTGAATCTTCAGCTGCTAAAGCACGCTCTAAGTTATCAATTACTGGAAGAATATCCTTCGCTAAATCTTGTGAGCGGTAACGTGTAGATAGTTCTCGATCTTTTTTATTGCGACGGATAATATTTTGTAATTCCGCTTGCAATCGTAAATTTTGATCTTCTAATTCTTCTATTTTTTTATTTAATGCTGAAACCTCAGACTCTTCTACCGTTTCAGAAGTTTCTGTAATGATTTCTTCTTCAAGAGTTTCATCTTCAAACTCTTTTTCCTTGTCAGTCACTAATACCTACCTCTTTCATACATAATAACCTTACATATATTAGCACACATAAAATTGAATTTAAATGAGTGGTCTATTTTACTCCAGATAAAAATCTTCTAACTTATCAAGTATCTCTTCTCTCAGCAGTTGAATCATACCAAGAGTTGAATCATACGTCATATTCGTAGGACCCAGTACGGCAATAAATCCTCCGCCGAAATAATCATCCATATAAGGTACAGTAATTAATGAAAATGGTTCAAATAATTGATTTTTCATTTCATTACCAATACGAATATCAATGCTTTCTGGTGTACTTGATAAAGATTGAAAAAGATTTAATAGATTCCCTTGGTTGTCTAACAGGTTATATAAATCTTTAACCTGATTGGTCTCCATGTCCTCTATAAAATCCAATAGATTCATTTTACCCGATACAAACATTTGCTCATTTTTTGTCTGAAATAGCGTATTTTCTAACAAATCTACGACATCCCAATTTATCGACAAATACTTTTCAAACATTTTAGGTAAATCATTTTTTAATGCATAGTAGACTGTCGTCAATGATTCTCCTAGAAAATTCTTGTTCATAAAAGCTGTTACTTGCTCTATATGTTTTGTGTGCAAACCTTCAGGTATTTTAAATACCATATTTTGTACGCTGTAATTATCCAATTGTAATAGCAGCATCATCTGCTTTTGATTAAGTGGCACGATTTTAAAACCTGTTAACGTACTAAGATTAGACTGTGGGCCCAATACAATAGCCGTATAATTCGTTAACTCAGATAAGAGTTCCGCAGATTTATAAAATACATCACTCATTTGGTAAATGTGAGAGTTCAACTTCATTTTAATTCGGGTTCTTTCATTTTCATGAATATTTTTAGGTCGCATTAATTTATCTACATAAAATCGATAACCTTTGACCGATGGAATACGCCCCGATGAACTGTGTACTTTTTCAATATAACCTAAATTTTCTAAGACACTCATTTCATTACGGATTGTTGCAGAGCTTGCATCCACTGAACCTTCATCAACAAGTGTTTTTGAACTCACTGGTTCACCATTAATAGTGAAATGCTCAATAATCATATTCAATATTAATAATTGTCTTGTTGTTAACATGATTTATACATCCTCTCACTTGTAAGACAATTACTTCTCAATAAATTAGCACTCGAATTAATCGAGTGCTAATTACAATATATAATTTACCAAAATTGCCAAAAAGTGTCAACGGTAAAGGATTTAATTAGTTTGAATTAAATGTGATTTTTTTACGATTTTTCTTCCAATTGATTAATGAGCCTTTAAATAGTTTAAAGTATCTATTTTATCTTGATCTAATTGATCGACTAATTGATCGACTGAATCAAATTTTTCTTCATCACGTAAATAAGCAACCCATTCTACTTTTACATCATCACCGTAGATAACATCATTAAAATCAAAGATATTAACTTCAACTGTAATATAATGCCTTTCTCCAAAAGTCACATTATAACCTACTGAAGCCATTCCACCATATTGTTTGCCTTTAACGGTCAGACGGACAGCATAAACTCCTACCTTAGGTAATAATGTATAGGGATGAGATTGAATGTTAGCTGTTGGGTAGCCTAATTCTCGACCTCGAGCATCTCCGTGGACGACATAGCCCATAGTTTCATAGGTATAACCTAGCATAGCGTTTGCTTTAGCTACATCTCCATCTTTAATATACTGACGAATAAATGTTGAGCTGATTGACTCATTTGAGACTTTTTCTTCGCCCACTTGAACGATTTCAAATTGATTCTGACTATAATTCGGTAAATGTTCCATTGATGCTACATTTGGTTTTCCATAAGTATAGTCAAACCCTGCAACAACGACTTTGGCATTCCAACCAATGATGTATTGATCTACAAATTCTTGTGGCGGTAGATTCCCAAATTCCGAGTTAAAAAATACTTCATATGTAATATCAACACCTAATTTTTCAATTAACTTATATTTCTGCTCAGGTTGTGTTAGATAATGGTAGTCTTCTGGTTCGTATTTTCGATAAACAATTTTAGGGCTACGATTAAATGTCATCAAAGCAGCTTTTAAATTACGCTCTTTAGCTATTCGAACGCCCTCTTTAATTACTTTTTGATGTGCTAAGTGCACCCCGTCAAAGAATCCTAATATCAAAACAATTTCTTCATCTACTATATCATTTGGATTATAAGGATGTTTAATTTTTATATGCTTCATCTTTTCACCTACAACTCATTCTTGAACATTTTTCTTGGTTTTAACTTTCCATCTTTCGTTGGATGTTTATCATACATCGCAACAATCTGATTCTTAAAGGTTAATAGAACAGGATAAGTCATACCAGGTAATTCAGATTCTTCTAATACAACCCCGTTTTTAACTCTACCCCATAACGCTTCATCAATTGGATATTTTGGAAATGACTCTAAGCCATAATCAATTGGAAGTAAGTACTCAGATAACTTTTCATCTTTAACAATCTGTTCTAATTGTTCGAGTGTTATCGTTTGGTCTTGTTTTATTCCTCCACTATTCACACGAGTTAATTTCGACATGTGTGCTGGGAAACCAATTTTTTCACCCATATCAACAGCCAGTGTTCGAATATAAGTCCCCTTACTACATTTCACATCAAAAGAAAATTGAACTGTTTTTTCTACTTCATCATATTTTAAAGCGGATGTACGCTCTAATGAGTAAATGGTTACTTCTCTTGAAGGTCGTTCGATTTCTTTCCCTTCAAATGCATACTCATATAATCTTTTTCCACCAATTTTTACTGCTGAAAACATTGGAGGAGTTTGACTAATTTTACCGACAAAGGATTCTAAAATCTGATCAATTTTTTCTTCATGAAGTTCTTCAGTTACTTCTTCACGAACAATGATTTCACCAGTCGCATCTTCTGTTGAAGTAGTGTATCCTAGCGTTATTTCACCTGCATATACTTTATCACTATCTAACATGAACTCAAGGACTTTTGTGGCATTACCAAGTGCAATTGGAAGTACACCTTCTACTTCAGGATCTAATGTTCCAGCATGTCCTACTTTTTTCATTCCCACGATTCTTCTAACTCTACTTACACAACCAAAACTTGTCATCCCCTTTTCTTTCCAAAGAGGCAAGATTCCTTCAATCATATATTCACTTCAATTCTGTAATAAATTCTTTAACTATTGTAACATTAATAGCACTTGAACACTAAGATTGAAACACATTTAGTCTGAATTTTAAAACACCCAAAATAATTATAATTTATTCGTTTATTCTGATAACGTTTACAGCGTCTCGCTTTAAAATCAGAAAGGCTCTATGTTAAGATAGAATTGATAACAGAGAAAGGTAGGGATATTTAATGAAACAATTATTTTCTTTTCCAGCAGAGGAATTAGACAAAGATACAACATATGTAACACTTGCAATGGAACTATTTGCGACGACATTGACGAATGATAAAGACAGAATACAGTTCGAGAATTTAGTGAGCGAAGCTAAAAAGAAGCTCCAAGATTCTGATTTAGATGTAAAAGACCAATTAATTAAACAATTGGATACGGTTATGCGACATCAAGATGAACTCATTCAATTTATCGGTGGCTTGACTATATATATTACGCCTGATGATATTTATTATTACCATTTATCAATTCCGGTGATTAATCGTGTACGAATTGGTCAAAAGCCTTATATTTTACCGTTAATATCGAACTATCAGTACACTCGTGACTACCATCTTCTTTTGTTAAATAGAGAAAGTATTCGTTTATACGAAGGTCACGGTGGACGCATTTCTGAATTACCTATTTCTGAAATAGAAGATGCACCAGTCGATTTAGAAACCGCCCTTGGAACTGAAAAAGAAGGTGGTTCACTAAACTTTGGTACCTACAGTAGTAACTCAGGTAATCGTGGAACAAGTCAATTTTTCCACGGACATAGTGAAGTAAGTGAAGAAAAGGATATCGACCGTCAACGTTACTTTAGTCTGGTAGATAAGTTTGTATACGATCACTACTCAAATGTTCAGCGTGTACCTTTAATTATTTACTCTGTTGAAGAGAATCAGGCTGTTTTTAGAAACCTATCCAATAATGAATATTTGTCGAAAACAGGTATTAATGGTTCGGCAACTAACCTGAAGAATGACGAAATTGAAACTCGTGTTGCACAAACCATTGATGAGATCATTGCATTCCAACGAAATGATTTGTTAGATCAATTGAAAGAAACAGCGCCTGAAAACCGTATTGAAAATATTCCAGATGACTTAACATCTGCTAGTTTACAAGGAAGAATCGAAAGCTTGTATGTTGAAAAAGGAGCAGAAATTCCGGGTACAGTTACAGATGAAGGTCTTTATGACCAAAATGATAGTCAAAACAACTTTATCGAGCAAATCGTTGATAATGTTATTCAATCACGAGGAACAGTTTATATATTAGATCCGAGTGAAATGCCTAGCGACACACCAATAGCTGCTCGCTTGAGATACTAAATGAGTATTTGTGTAATCGCCTCTAAAAGTTAGAGATTATGTTCATAAAATATTAATCAAATAAAAAAAGCAGGAGAAAAGTTTTAACTTTTCCCCTGCTTTTTTATTTTATAAATTAATCTTGGTTTCTTAATTGGTTTAGTAATTCATCAATTCGATTTCCATACTCAACCGATTCGTCTCTAGCAAAGATTAATTCAGGTGTGCGATAAGTTGTTAGACGACTTCCTAATTCTTTACGAATAAGGCCTGTTGATTTATCCAGTCCTGCTTGAGTATCTTTTTTAGATTGCTCATCTTCTTCTAAAGAACTGTAATAAATTTTTGCCTGTTGTAAGTCACCAGTTAGCTCTACATCAGTAATCGTAATCCCTTCAACACGAGGATCACGTACTACGTTTCGAAGAATATCATTAACTTCTTTTAAAATTTCTTGTGCTACTCTTCCTACTCGATAGTTTGCCATACTTTTTCACCTACATTTTTAATTTATTTTCTTTCAATTTCAACCATTTCAAATGCTTCAATAACATCATCTTCTTTGATGTCATTGTACTTTTCAATTGTAAATCCACATTCAAAACCTTTTTGAACTTCACGAACATCATCGTCAAAACGACGTAATGAAGCTAATTCACCTTCGTGAACTACAATACCATTTCGAATTAAACGAATTGAGCTTGTACGTTTAATCACACCATCGTTTACGATAGCACCAGCAATTGTACCAATTTTCGATACCGTAAATGTTTCACGGATAGTTGCTGTACCTGTTACTTGCTCTTCGTATTCTGGGTCTAGCATACCTTTCATTGCTGCTTCAATTTCATCAATTGCATCATAAATTACTCGGTAAGTACGGATTTCAACTTGTTCTTCTTTCGCATTTTCAGCTGCTTGTGGTGTTGGACGAACGCTGAATCCAATTAAGATTCCTGAACTTGCTGCAGCTAATGAAACATCCGTTTCGTTAATTGCCCCAACTCCGGTATGAACTACGTTGATTCTTACACCGTCTACTTCAATTTTCTCTAGACTTCCAACTAATGCTTCTACTGACCCTTGTACGTCTGCTTTAACAATAACATTAACTTCTTTCATTTCGCCTTCTTCTAAGCTTTCGAATAAGTTTTCTAATGTTACTTTGTTTCCAGCCTGACGTTGTTCTTCAACGGCTTCTGCTGAACGAGACTCTGCTACTTGACGAGCTGTTTTCTCATCTTCAAACACAACAAATTGATCTCCTGCATTTGGTGTCCCGTTTAAACCAGTAATTTCGATAGGTGTCATTGGACCTGCAGTGTTAATGCGCATTCCTTTATCATTAGTCATTGTACGGATACGTCCATAAGTCGTTCCAACTACAACTGCATCACCTTTATTAAGTGTACCATTTTGAACTAATAATGTAGCTACTGGACCTTTAGATTTATCTAGGCGTGCTTCTAACACACTACCAATTGCTAATCCTGAAGGGTTAGCAGTTAATTCTTGAACCTCTGCAACTAATAAGACCATTTCAAGTAACTCTTCAATATTTTGTCCAAATTTAGCTGAGATTTCAACGAAGATTGTATCTCCGCCCCACTCTTCTGGAACTAATTCATATTCAAGTAATTCTTGTTTTACGCGGTCTGGATCTGCTGTTGGTTTATCAATTTTGTTTACAGCTACGATGATTGGAACATCCGCTGCTTTCGCATGGTTAATCGCTTCAACAGTTTGTGGCATAACACCATCATCTGCAGCAACTACAATAATTACGATATCCGTAACGTCAGCTCCACGAGCACGCATAGTTGTGAAAGCCGCGTGACCAGGTGTATCTAGGAATGTAATTAACTCGCCGTCGATTTCGACTTGGTATGCACCAATATGCTGTGTAATTCCACCTGCTTCACCTTGTGTAACACTTGTTTCACGAAGTGTGTCCAGTAAAGTTGTTTTACCGTGGTCAACGTGTCCCATGATGGTAACTGTTGGTGGACGATTTTCTAATTTATCTTCGTCTACCTCTTGTTCGAAGTAAGTATCTAAGTCTGTGATGTCTACTTGAACTTTCTCAATTGCCTCTACACCATAATCCATTAATAATACTTCAATAACATCTTTACTTAATGAATCGTTTTGAGTAGCCATAACACCATTCATGAATAGTTTTTTCACTAATTCAGCTGGCTCTTTGTGTAATTTTTGTGCAATTTCAGCAATTGTCATGCCTTCAGAATATTCTACTGATGTTGGCATTGGCTTTTTACTTACTCCTGCTTGTTGTTGATGTGGCTGGTTTTTGTTACGTCCACGACGTTTTCTTCCTCCAGCAGGACCTCCACGAGTACCACGGAATCGTCTCGCTTTTCCACGAGTACCTTGGCGTGCCTCTCTTTGTTCTGTACGTTCTTGTTCGTTTGTTGTACGTTTTGCTATTTTTGGTTTGTCACTTGCTTTATTTTGCTGTTGTGACTTGTTATTAGGTTTCTGTGCTTTATTTTGTTGCTGTGGCTTATTCTTAGCCGGCTTATTTGATTGTTGTTTTGTATTGCTATTTGTATTCGTATTTTCTTTTTTCGACGGATTTACCTTCTTTGCGTTAGATTTTTGTTGTGGTGCTTTTGGTTGTAATGCTGATTTAACTTTTGTCATTTCATCATCTGACATCGATGACATGTGACTTCCATAATCAATTCCTAAGGTTTTTGCTTTTTCTAATATATCCTTACTTTCAACGTTTAGATCTTTAGCAAACTCATAGACACGTTTTTTGCTCATACAATCACCTTTCTCTTCTCTTACAGCAATTTTTTAAAGGATTGTGCAAATCCGTTATCTGTGAATGCACATACCGTCCTTTCTTTACCAATAGCTTTAGAAATCTCTGCTTTGGAAAAAGTGATATAAGAAGGTATTCCATAATAATCACATTTATCTAAAAATTGCTTTTTCGTATTTTGACTTGCATCTTCTGCGATAACGACTAACTTAGCTTGTTTACTTCGTATGTTTGTCAATACTGTTGGACTACCACTCTGTAATTTTCTAGCACGTTGAGCTAGTCCTAATAAGTTTAGTGCTTTCGTTTTATTATCCATTTAATTTCATAATTTCCAATCGCGCAATCCGATAATTTACATGATCTAATAACTCATCATAAAATTCATCGGTTATTTTTGTTTTTAAAATGCCACTTAAGATGTCTTTGTCTTTAGCTTTTTGAATGACAACAGGATCTAGTGAAACATAAGCCCCACGTCCATTTTTCTTGCCTGATTCATCTATAAAGATTTCATCTTCTTTTGTCTTAACAATACGCACCATTTCTTTTTTGGGTTTCATTTCGCCAGAAACAACACATTTTCTTAAGGGTATTTTTTTATTTGCCATGTTCACTCACCTCTTTTTTTATAGTCTAGTTAAAAGGTTTGAGAATTATTCTTCGTCAGCTTGTTCGTTGTCAGTTAGTTTTTGATCAATCTCATCTAATTCATCTACTAATTCTTCTGTTGTTTCCAATTCATCCACAACCAAGTCTGTTTCATCTAATAAATGATTTTGATCGGTATCAAGAGCCTCAGTTTCTAAAGGCGTATCTTCATCATGTTGATCGTCAAAGATGTCGAAAAAGTCATCAGCATCTTCAATTACTTCATTTTCATTTCGCTCATCAACTTCTTCAATTGAATCGAAAAATTCATCTGTAGATTGGTCTAAATCTTCTACAACTAAATCTGTATCTAGATCAAGAGCCTCGCCTTCTTCTTGCATATCTTTTTCAGCTTCTGCTTTGATGAAATCAGTTGGATCGAAATCTTCTTCTGATTTAATATCAATTTTGTAGCCTGTTAAACGAGCTGCTAAACGCACGTTTTGTCCACGTCGACCAATGGCTAATGACAATTGCATATCGGGAACAACTGCTGTACATTCTCTATTTTCTTCATCTAAATAAACGGCTACAACTTCAGCTGGGTTCAGAGCGTTTTTGATAAACTCTTTTGGATCTTCATCCCACTCCACGATATCCATATTCTCGCCATTTAATTCGTTAACAATTGTTTGTACACGTGTACCTTTTGGCCCAACACAAGTACCTACTGCATCAACGTTTGCATCATGTGAGTAAACAGCTAATTTTGAGCGATCTCCTGCTTCACGAGCAATCGATTTGATTTCAACAATTCCTTCAAAAATTTCAGGAACTTCTTGTTCAAATAATCGTTTAATCAAGTTAGGGTGTGTACGACTAACAAAGACTTGTGGTCCTTTTGTCGCATTCTCAACATTACTGACATACACTTTGATACGATCATGCGTACGGTAAACTTCACCTTCAATTTGATTACGCGTTGACATAGCCGCTTCAACTTTACCTAAGTTAATAAATACGTAATTATCATCTTGGCGCTCAACAATACCTGTAACTAAGTCATCTTCATATTGAATATATTCATCATAGATAACTGTTCTTTCTGCTTCACGTAAACGTTGAGTAACAACTTGTTTAGCTGTTGATGTTGCTAAACGTCCGAAGTTTGCTGGTGTTACTTCAAATTTAATTTTATCGCCAACTTCATACGCAAAGTTCATTTCTTGTGCATCTTTTAATGAGATTTGAGTTCCTTCGTCTTCAACTTCTTCAACGACGTCTTTGATTTGGTATACAATAACAGCCCCTCTAGTCCCGTCAAATTTTACTTCGACATTGTGAGATGAACCATACTCTTTTTTGTATGCTGACACTAAGGCTGATTCTAAAGCTTCAATAATTACTTCAGGTGAAATGCCTTTTTCAGACTGTAGTAATTGAAAAGCACTAATTAATGCGTCACTCATTTTATTTCGCTCCTATTATTAAAATTCAATCGCTAATCTTGCTTTTGAAATATTTGTTCGATTAACTGTAACTTCTTTTTCTTTTGTTTTATCTTTATAGACTAAAGTGGCTTCTTCATCTGTTAACTCTTTTAATGTACCTTCAAACGTATTTTGTTTCAAGACAGGTTCAAAAAGAGAGATATGAATATAACGGCCAATGGCTGCTTCAAAATCTTCTTCCGTTTTTAGCGGTCTTTCTGCTCCTGGAGAAGAAACTTCTAGATAGTAGGCATAAGGAATTGGATCAGGCTCAATACCATCTAACTGTTCACTCACTAATTCATTAAACATGGCACAGTCATTTAAATCAACACCACCTGGTTTGTCAATGTAAATGCGTAGGAACCAGTGTTTACCTTCTTTAACATATTCGATATCAACAACTCGAAAACCATTTTCTTCTGCTAACGGTTCAACGATTTCAGTTACAACTTTAATTGTGTTCATTCTCTCACCTCTTTAATTCTTTCATTTCATCATAAATTGATCTAATTCATCAAAAAGAGTGAGCCAAAAATCGGCTCACTCCCCTTTTTTTCTTAATCATAACTACTAATAGATAGTAACACGAAAACATTTCTAATGCAATCGTTGTGAATCATTGGGTTTCATTCCTTTTAAAAGTCAAAAAGTGATAATTGATTTTCATCTGGTAAATGATTCACGACATTGTTTGTTTCTAAATATTCCATAACTGTACGACTGACTTTTCCACGTTTACCTAAATCTTCTTTTGATAAGAATTCAGCTTCTTCTCGTGCTATGACGATTTGTTTTGCAACGTTGGCTCCTAATGATGGAACAGCTCTAAACGGTGCAATTAATGTATCACCTTCGATAATGAAATCCATTGCATCTGACTTATCTAGATCAACCATTTTAATCTCAAAGCCACGTTCAATCATTTCATTCGCAACCTCTAATGTAACTAATAGAGTTTGTTCCTTAGGAGTTGCATCTAACCCTTTATTATAAATTTCATCTATTTTAGCTTTAACTGTTGTCTTTCCACCAGCCATAGCTGTTAGGTCGAAGTCTTTCGCTCGAATTGAAAAGAAAGCTGCATAGTAAAATAGTGGGTGATGCACTTTAAAATAAGCAATACGTAATGCCATAATAATATAGGCTGCCGCATGGGCTTTGGGGAACATATACTTAATTTTCAAACAAGATTCGATATACCACTCGGGTACATTGTTGTTACGCATTTCAGCTTGCCATTCATCAGGAATACCGCGCCCTTTTCGAACATGCTCCATTATATTGAAAGCTAAACTATCTTCTACTCCAGCATATTGCAGATAAACCATAATATCATCACGCGTT
>CAZTXI010000032.1:0-1331 GCA_964617265.1 uncultured Carnobacteriaceae bacterium
CTTTATCTAATCGGAATACACCGGCAATCGCATTTAACAATGTCGATTTACCTGAACCATTCCCACCAATGATAGAAATATAATCCCCTTTATGAACAGTTAGGTCTAAGTTACGTAAGACATGGTTCTCATTTGGTGTCCCTTTTTGAAATGTTTTATGAATATTTGTTAACTCTAAGATTGTCTGGCTCATTCAGCAGCACGCCTTTCTTCTATTATATTTGGTAACGATAAGAATAGACCTAAAATACCTGCAGAGACTAATTTCATTAAGTCGGGTGGTAATCCAATATATAAGGCTAGAGCTATAATAAAGCGGTAAAAAATTGCGCCAATTGGGATAGAGATAAAACGCTCTGTTAGAGATAAATTTTTGTAGAAAATTTCTACGATAATAATCGCTGCTAGTCCAATCACAAAAATACCAATACCCATTGAGATATCAACATAACCATTATATTGACCAATTAGAGCTCCTGATAAACCTATGAGTCCATTTGATAAAGCTAAACCTATCATCTTCATTTCATCTGTTTTTATCCCTAGAGAACGAGCCATCCGCTCATTGTCTCCCGTAGCAATCAATGCTTGACCTAAATCCGACTGAAAGAAGAAGACTAAAAATAGAATGATTAAACTAAGCAATAAAATCGCTACTAGAATCGTACTATAATCATTAGGCAAGCCTAACCATCCGCTGAATAAGTTCGTGATACGTGGGTAGTTGAGTAAAGCAATATTACTTTTCCCCATTACAACTAAGTTAATGGAATAGAGTCCTGTCATTACAAGTATCCCGGCTAACAGGCCAGGTATCTTTGCTTTGGTCATTAAGTAACCTGTCAGCAGTCCAGCTAACGCACCCATGAAGAAAGCAATAAATGTCGCGATTAGTGGATCAACATCATTTACGATTAATGTTGAAGCTACTGCTGCACCAAATGGGAAGCTTCCTTCCGCTGTTAAATCTGGGCGTTTTAAAATTCGAATCGATATGTATATACCGATAGCCATAAAGGACCATAATAATCCTTCGGCTATAGCACCAATGATCATTTGCATATCTATTCCTCCCCTTCTATCGTTTGTGCATCAATGGCATCCGCTAATAATTCATCTGGTATTGTGATACCCAGTAATTCTGCTGCTTCATAATTTACAACAAAATCAGTTTCATCCGCAAATCGTATTGGCTCTGTTGCTGTTTGGGTATTGCCATCTAGTAACTCCACAACCATTTCACCCGTTTTTACACCAATTTGGTATTGGTTTAAACCTAAAGTGGCAAGTCCACCTTGGGCTACCATCATATCGACCGCAGGATAAATCGG
>CAZTXI010000032.1:1431-12340 GCA_964617265.1 uncultured Carnobacteriaceae bacterium
GGAGTTTCATTCGAATCAACTAACCCTACATGCTCTGGATCTGTAATAGCCCCTAATACAATAGGTGTCGTTTTAGTTACATTTGCTAGAGCCATGGCAGAAGGTGTAGCAATTGCAATCATTAAATCCGCATCATTAGCCACAAAGCGATTAGCGATGGTACTTAAATTACTCTGATCCCCCTGCGCATTTTGGAAATCAAGTTCTATCGTCTCACCATCCTGATAACCAGCACTCGCTAATGTATCTATGATTCCATCCGCTATCGCGTCTAAAGATGGATGAGAAGTATACTGTAATAAACCAATAGAAATCTTCTCCGATGACGTTATCGCTCGTATCGAACTTTTGTTCTCTTTAATATTATTCGTTTGATAGAAGCTTACTCCTCCGCTTATTATGATAAAGACACTTAAGAAAAGGATTGTCCCTAGTAAGCTTTTGTCCATTTTACGTATCATGTTTGTTCTCCTTTAAGATTTATTATCGTCTAGGAGCCATGAGAGTCATTTCATAATAGAATACAAAAAGACACCACATGGATTAATATAATCTTAATCTATGCAGTGTCTTTCTTAAAATATGTTCTGTTTGGAAATTACACCAGCATAGGCTCCTTTAAATTTCAGATGAAATAAAGTGAGCCTATACGTACGAAGTCAGCTCACAGTGCTATGCCATGTTTGCCATAATCCATTCATTAACTTCATTGGTGTAATCTCCTCTCGTTTTTTAAATTAGATTCATTATGGATGAATCCAAAGATAATGTCAATCTTATAATAGTACATTACTCATTTCAATTCTTAACACTTTTGAAATTAAATATCTAATTCAGCGATAACTGGTATTAACTGTTGGTACACCATCACAGAATAGTCAGGGAAACTTTGCATGACCATTTCAAACGGTAGATACGCATATTGAAGAATCGTTTCATCATGGATGAATAAATAAAATGCGACCAGTTCTTCTGTACCCTCTTCGTTTACAGCCATAGCGGGTGTCATGACTTGTCGAATGACATTCCCGTTAATTTTCATTTCACCAATAGTATAGATTTTTGGATTGAGTGTTTCTATTTCCTCTAAGGTTGTATAAGACATGAGTGTTGTTGCATCTGGTAGATTGTCTGTCTCTAATAAGTAATAACCGGGTGTAATTGAACTAAACATTAAATTGTCATCAACATAATAAAATGCTAATTCAGCTAAAAAGTCTGACACTTCGCTAAAAGAACTATCGGCTTCAGCTGGATAACGGTAATAATCCAAAAACTCCGTGTCACTTACTTGAGCGGTCTCTAGGAAAACATCGTCTCTTAGACTATTTTCTTGGAGAATCTGATCGATCTCTTCTTTTGAAAAGCCGTCTAACTGTGCGAAATCTACTGTTTCTTCATTTAATAACGTAATTTCACCATATGTAGCTTGTTGTACCACTTGCTGATAATCAGCCCATGCCTCTAATGCATAAGGGTCCGCAAAGGTTTCTTCATTAATTAAATTCGTTAAAAGATAATCACTTTCTATTCTTTTATTAGAAGAAGTATCATCGACAACTTCTTCTTCGGATGCGTTTGCTTCCTCATTAATAGTTTCTTCATCTGCAGGTGGTTCATCAGTTTCTGTTGTACCGCAGGCCGCGAATAAAAATACACTCGATAAAAATAATAGCTTTTTATACATCATCCCACTCCTTAATTTATTTTATGAACAAGTATAAAATAATGTTCATTTCAATATAAGTCTACACCAGCTCTATTTAAGATGGTATTCATATGCTTATTAAAAGAATACAAAAAAGAAGCACCCTATATAGAGTACTTCTCAAGTCTTTCATTTTAAATATTGATACGTGTCTGATTCTCGTTTGCTTTATCTAAAACAATAACTCGTTTACCATTGGCTAAGTCATTACGATGTGGATAAAGAACATCATTTTCTTTTCGATAATTTGGATTCTGAGCAGATTCATCATAATCATAAGAATCGGGTGTGAAAAAATCTTTCACCTTATCCCATAAGGATTCATCATCATTTAAATTATTATCTTCTCTACTATCGACAATATCAAATGAACCTCCTGTCGAACGCTCTTCAGCATTCTTGTCTACTGTATCAAAAGAACCTTCTTCATTAATATCTGTGTCATTCTTACTTGTTTTATCAAATGTTCTTTCTAATCGTTCGCCATCTGGGTCTTTTTCTGTTTTGTCATAGGTCTTGTCATTCATTGCATTCGTATAGACGCGAATTTGTTCCTTGGTGTATCCTTCTTCTCTTAACTGTCGGATAGCTGAGATCGTTTCTTCGGAATTGTCATAACTACCATGTACCATTCTGTTGTCTTTTTCCATGAAATTCGTCTCCTTTTTGAATACCGTCTTGTTCCTTTGTACAAATACATTTTATAAGACATGTAAAAGCATCTACAAGTATTATGCTTATTGATTTACTATTACGCCTTTATAAAACTTTAAAGAAACATTTGAGTATATCTCTAATTCGGTATATAATACTCTCTAGCAATAAACATTTTTGTAGCCTGCAACTACAAGGAGGAAAAAAGAAATGTCAAAAGATTTTCGAGTTTTACTATACTACAAATATCAAACAATCGAATCACCAGTAACGTTCATGAATGAACACTTAGCTTTCTGTAAAAGTATCGGCTTAAAAGGTCGTGTACTGGTTGGTTCAGAAGGAATTAACGGAACAGTATCTGGAACGATTGAACAAACCGAGCAATATAAAGATTTCTTACACTCTATCCCAGGATTTGAAGATGTATGGTTTAAAGTAGATGAAGTCGACGGATATGCTCACAGAAAAATGCATGTTCGTGTACGTGATGAAATTGTATCATTAAATTTAGAAGATGATATTAATCCGCTAGAACTAACTGGAGAGTACTTAAAGCCAAAACAATTTAAAGAAGCATTATTAGATGAAGATACAATTGTTTTAGATACACGGAATGATTATGAATATGATTTAGGTCACTTCAAAGGTGCAATTCGCCCGGATGTCCGTAATTTCCGTGATTTACCTGATTGGGTAAAAGAAAACAAAGAGAAATTCATGGATAAAAAAGTCGTTGTCTACTGTACAGGTGGTGTCCGTTGTGAGAAATTCTCTGGCTGGATGTTAAGAGAAGGTCTGGCAGAAGAAGTTGGACAACTTGAAGGTGGAATCGATACGTACGGAAAAGACCCTGAGACACTTGGTGAGTTATGGGAAGGAAGCATGTACGTGTTTGATGAACGTATTTCTGTACCAATCAACCAAGTAAACCCTACAGTTATTTCAAAAGACCATTACGACGGCACAACATGTGATCGTTACGTTAACTGTGCAAATCCTGAATGTAACAAACAAGTATTTATGAGCGAAGAAAACGAAGCGAAATATGTACGTGGCTGTACGGCAGAATGTCGTAAACACCCTCGTAACCGTTACGTTTCATCCAATAACCTATCTAAAGAAGAATGGGAAGTTCGCTTAAATAATATCGGTGAAACTTTATACGAAAACACAACCATCTAATTTAGATGATGCCCTCCTCAATTTGATTGAGGAGGTTTTTTATTTGGTTCGTCTTCATAAAGAAAATAGTGTAATTTGTTTACTTTACGGCATTTTTTTGTTATATTACTATCAATTGAATAAGATATTCTGTGGATGAGGCGCGAATGACATGAGTACATATTTGACAATTAAACTGTAATTTACAAATATGAAAAGGGGATTTTGCCGAAATAATTTATAAATTACAGGTTATAAATTGTTGGGTTGTAAATGAACAATTTACAAACTGTCGAGCAATTAGCATGATGAGCTTCCCTTGTAATCGTAAATGTTCTAACAAGTCGGGGGAGTTTTCTGACTTGTTTTTTGTTTTTATTTATCCACCATCGAAAAACACATTTTATTTAATAACCATTACATTTATATAAAGAGGTTGAAAACGTGAAGAGCAATCTAGCAGTATTAAAATATGGCGGTTCAAGTGTGAGCAACTTTGATAAAATTAAAGACATTGCAGCCTACTTGAAAACAAGAGTAAACGAACAAGAAAAATTAGTTGTTGTCGTTTCTGCCATGGGTGATACAACAGATATTTTATTAAATAATATTAACGAATTAAATAAAAATCCAGAAGATGAACATGTCGCTATGCTTTTATCAACTGGTGAACAACAATCCGTATCCTATTTAGCTATGGCTTTGGCTGATTTAGGGATAAAAGCAAAACCATTAACGGGAGCTCAAGCCACCATCGCAACGACTGAACATACGATGAAAAGTCGTATCGCTTCAATCGATGGTGATTATTTGAAAGGTTTACTGAACGATAATGATGTTCTTATCGTAGCTGGCTTTCAAGGAATGAATGAGCACAGACAAATCACAACGCTTGGTCGTGGTGGTTCAGATACTACCGCTACTGCTCTAGCAGCCGTTTTAGGTTGTCACTGTGAGATTTATACCGATGTAGCAGGTATTTTTAGCATTGACCCTCGTATTTATCCAGAAGCTAAAAAGATCGATATGATTTCATATGAAGAAATGATGGAAATGTCATTTCTAGGAGCAAACATTATTGAAACACGCTCCATTAAAATTGCTATAAATAATAGTGTGCCTTTGTATATCGCAAAAGCACTTTCTAAAGAGAAAGGGACATGGATTGTGTCAGAAAAAAAGTTATTAGAAAAAAACATTGCGACTGGAATCGCAGTTGATGATGAGGTCATCCAAGTAGATATTAACCACCCTGGTTATAGTGCTGAATTAGTAACCGATGTTTTTTGTTTATTAGAAGAAAATGATATTTCAATCGATTTAATTTCACAAATTGAAGACGAAGGTAAAAATCATTATAACTTTACAACAAAGTCTGAAGACAAAAATCGTTTAACAAAATGTGCGATTGCTCTTCAAGGTAAATACCCTGATATCCAAATTTCATTAAATGAAGAATACGTTAAAGTATCTATTATTGGTGCTGGTATGATGGAAGCACCTGGTGTGATTTCAAAAATATACAAAACAATTATTAATAATCATATGCGTATTTACCAAATTTCAACTTCTGGCATCAGCATTTCATGTTTAGTCGATAAAGCTGACGGCGAAACAATCGCTCGCCTATTAAGTAAAGAATTCGATTTATAAGACACAAGGAACTGTAGGAAGGATGTTATTATGTATAAATTAGCTGTTGTTGGTGCAACGGGTTTAGTTGGCTCAACGATTTTAGAAATTTTAGAGTCACATGATTTGCCGATTGAAGAATTAACGCTTTTAGCTTCTGCACGTTCTGCAGGAACTGAAATTACATTTAAAGGTGAATCGATTGTCGTTCGTGAGTTGAACGATGAAGTCACAAAAGAAGATTTTGATTATGTTTTAATGTCGGCGGGTGGATCAATTAGTCAGTACTTCTCTCCTCTATTCGAAGAGAATGGTGCGATTGTTATTGATAACTCTAGCGCATGGCGTATGGATCCAGAAATTGATTTAATTGTACCGGAAGTTAATCGTGCTACATTAAATCGTAAAATTATTGCGAATCCAAACTGCTCAACGATTCAATCTGTTTCACCTTTAAAATTATTACAAGATGCATTTGGTTTAAAGCGTGTAGCTTATACAACTTATCAATCTGTATCAGGTTCAGGTATTGCAGGAATTGAAGATTTAGAGCGTGGACAACGCGGTGAGGAACCAACGAACTATCCTTACCCGATTTATAATAACGTGTTACCACATATTGATCACTTCTTAGAAAATGGGTACACAAAAGAAGAAGAAAAAATGATCCATGAAACACGAAAGATCTTAAACTTACCTGATTTACCTGTAACAGCTACTTGTGTACGCGTGCCTGTTAAATCATCTCATTCCATTGCGATGAATATTACGTTAGAAAAAGATGCAACGGTAGAAGATGTTCGCAATGTTTTCAAAAATAAAGAAACGTTTGGTATTATCTTAAAAGATGATCCACACAATTTAGACTACCCTACTCCTTTAGATGCAGCTGGAAAAGAAGGAATTTTCGTAGGCCGTATCCGTAAAGATGATAGTTTAGAAAATACATTCCATGTTTGGTCTGTAAGCGACAATATCCTAAAAGGCGCTGCTTTAAATGCAGTACAGATTCTAGAACAATTAATCAACAATAATTAATCAGCTAAAATAAGAAAACGAAAGGTGATTTTACATGAGTTTATTATTTGAAGGTGTTTCAGCAGCCGTTACAACTCCATTTATTAATGATGCGGTTGACTACGAGAATTTCGAACGTCATTTAGTATTTCTAAAAGAAAACAATATCCAGGCTTTTGTAATTAATGGAACGACAGGAGAAAGTTCTACTTTAACAGCAGAAGAAAAAGCAGAAACCTTAAAGATTGCTTTAAAAGTAGCGGATGGCGATATTCCGGTTATTGCAGGAACAGGAACAAATAACACTAAAACAACGATTGAAGAATCATTAGCCGCACAAGAGTTGGGTGTCGATGGTTTATTAGTAATTACACCTTATTACAACCGTACAACACAAGAAGGTGCCCTACAGCATTTTACAGCAGTAGCGGATGCGGTTGAATTACCAATTATCTTATATGACGTACCTGCCCGAACAGGAATGACGATTACAGCAGATACTGTTGCTGAGCTGTCAAAACACCCGAATATTGTTGGATTAAAAGATGCAACAGGTGATTTGGCAAACTTAACACGTATGTTAAATCTTGTTGAAGATGAGTTTGCATTTTACAGTGGAAATGATGATATTGCCCTACCATTTTATGGTGCTGGTGGACATGGTTTAATTTCGGTTGTAGCAAACGCGCTACCGAAAGAACACCAAGAACTTTACGAATTAGCTCAAACAGATCATCAAGCAGCAGTTACCTTAAATAACAAACTCTTCCCTTTCTCAGATACAATTGGTGAAGATTTAAATCCATTATCCATTAAAGCTGTAACAAATTATCTAGGCTATGGCGCTTATGAATTCCGTTTACCATTATTCCCATTAGCTGAAGACCGCGTAAAAGAAATTATTGCTGTTTATGATGCAGTAAAAGAAGGATTGAATGCCTAATGAAAATTATTTTAGCAGGTTTTGGTGCAATGAGTAAGCGTGTTGCTGCTCTTGCAGAAGAACGTGACGATGAAATCGTTGCTTGTATTGTGCCTGAAGGTCAAGAGACACCTTATGAAACCATTCATGATTTCAGTCAGTTACCTGAAGCAGATGTTATTATTGACTTTTCACATCCGAACTTAACATTAGAAATGTTAAAAGACGAACAGGTTACCTTACCTATGGTCATTGCGACAACTGGTCAAAAAGAAGAAATTATTAAGCAAGCTAAAATTAAAGGTGAAACATCACCTGTTTTCTTTAGCCCAAATATGAGTTATGGTGTACACGTTTTAACAAAAATTGTCCGTTTAGCGACTGAATTACTAGAAGATTATGATATTGAATTACTTGAAAAACACCATAATCAAAAAGTAGATGCGCCAAGTGGTACGTTAAACTTATTATTAGATACCATTAAAGACGTTGAATCACGTAAGGATGCAAATCCTGTTTATGATCGACATGATAAAACAGTGAAACGTGATCCTAAAGAAATCGGTATATCTGCTATTCGTGGCGGTACAATTGTTGGTGAACATGATGTGTATTATGCTGGTGTAGAAGAAGAAATCACAATTAGCCATCGCGCTCAATCAAAAGACATTTTCGCAAATGGTGCATTAAAGGTTGCAACAAAATTAGTGCAAAAAGAAAATGGTTTTTATGATTTCGATAATCTATAATCATTTTAATGTATAGGGATGACAAACATGAAAATATCAATCATAAATAAATTAACAAAATTCACACCATTTTTTATTAGTGCAGCAAGTTTAATCTTTGCTGCACAATTTTTGTATCATACGTTAGATAGTAGTTTTACATCTAGAAATATCTTTTGGATTTTTTTGACTGGAGCCATAAGTTTATTAGTCTTTATTGGTTTACGTAGTGAAATTTTGATGGTAAGAGAAATAAAGATAAAACGTGAAGATTTTCGATTCCCCATTTTACTCAAATCGTTTTTAGTTATCTTATCATCCGCACTTTTAACTTTTTTATTTGCCGGCATATTTAGTTTAACAACGATTTTTGCTGCTAGCCTAATCTGTGTCATTTACACATTTATTTTTCCAAATCATCAACCTGAAGCCTATTCAGGTACGCTTGCTGGTATGATTGGAGCTTATTTGTGTGAAAGTTGGGTTGTAGCTTTGACAACTGCTTTTGTAACCGGTTTAGTTTTTATTCTATTTAAACCTTATTTTAATGGTGTTGGTGGACGTGGTGGATCAATCCCTTACGTAGCAACCACTCTGGTTATTCGTTTGGTTTATGATTTAACACCTCGACAACAAGCTCCTTTTGATGAAACATACTTAATTCCAGCACTATTCACCCTAGTAGGTATAACGTTCTTAACCTATATTCTTCAAGAGAAGGGAATATTAACGATTGTTCGCTCAGCCATGATAATCGCATTACTCTTCTCTATTGTAATTCCGATAGAGCACTATACCCTTACAACAGCTATGTTTGCTGGAACGGTTGTAGGTATGTCATCATCAGATCGAATTGAAAATTATAATCAATTACTGATTATTTCGCTATTATGCTATGTGCTATTTATTCCTTCTTATCATATCTTAGATGGTATAGGTGGAAAAATTGGCATTTTATGCTTATTAGCTTACTATGGTTCGATTGGCTTTCAAACTCTTGTTGAATACTTTTTTAAGAAATCAATCTAAAATTTTCACCCAATAATATTTCTAGCGACCAAATTCAAAAAGCACTTAACCTCTTAATTATAAGGAGGATAAGTGCTTTTATTTATTGCATTATTTTGTAAAAATGTCATTTAATGGTGGAACAACTTGTTTCTTACGTGAAACGATACCTTCTAGTACAACTGTATTCATTTGAATTGGTTTATTGAAGGCCATTTCAAATTGACGATAAGCTGGACCGTCGACAATCGCAATGGAGTTATTTTCAATAATATCCGTAACTAGAAGAATGTATAAACTATAGTCGTTTTCTCTTGTCTCTTCACGCATGATTTCTATTATATCATTTTTACGCACTAAAATATCATTCACATCAACTACGTTAACTTGACCAATGCGAACAGTATCTGTACCCATTGGGAATGACTTAGCATCGTCGTTTAAAATATCTGCAGCAGATTTATCCGAAATATCTGTTCCTGCTTTTAACATTTCTAATCCATATTCGTTTAATGAAATACCTGCAATTTCAGCTAATTCTTCAGCAGCTAAAATATCTTCCTGTGTACACGTTGGTGATTTCAATAATAATGTATCAGAGATAATCGCTGAAACCATTACACCAGCAATTTCACGAGGGATTTCAACATTTGATTCTTTAAATAATTTTAAAATAATCGTTGCTGTACAACCAACTGGTTCAGCACGGTAATAAAGTGGATCTGCTGTTTGGAAGTTCGCAATACGGTGATGATCCACAACGGCTCTTACTGATACCTTATCAATATCTGATACACTTTGTTGTTTTTCATTGTGGTCTACTAAAACAACTTCACTTACTTCATTCGATGCTGTTTCAATTACACGTGGTGTTTCTAGGTTAAAGTAATTTAACGCAAACTTTGTTTCTTCATTTGGTGTCCCTAAAGCAACTGCTTCTGCTTCTTTGGACGTTTTATTTAATAAATAACTTAATGCGATAGCTGAGCCAACTGTATCCATATCTGGATTTTGATGACCAAAAACTAAAACTTTACTCATTTAATCACTCCTAATTTTTTTCAATTACTTATAGAATAATCGAAATATGAACTATTTTCAATGATTGAGAATAGATAATTTAAATCAAATAAAAATCCTCCAATTTCAAATTGAGAGAAATTAGAGGATTAACGTGTTTTATTTATTATACTTAAAGGTTTGGTTTGTAATTATGTGTTTTTAAAATGCGATTCGCGTTCTCAACACGATCTTTAGTAGGTGTCTCAACATCTTCTAAACGATAAGGTATCCCTAATTCTTTGTATTTATAAACACCTAACTTGTGATACGGTAAAATCTCTACATTCTTAACCGCATCCCCAAGTGATTCGATAAACAGACTTAATGCCTCTAGGTCTTCATCAAAATCTGAGTGTCCTGGAACTAATACGTGCCTAATCCACATTGGTATACCTCGATTTGACAAGTCTTTTGCCATTTCAAGAATACTTGTATTTTCAGCCATTGTATACTCTTTATGAAATTCATTATTAATGTGTTTAATATCCATTAATACTAAATCCGTATAGTTCATTAGCTCTTCATAAACACTATAAAAGGGTTCCTCAATGGTAAATGGTGCGCCACAAGTATCAATTGCGGTATGAATACCTTGCTCTTTGGCTAGCTTGAAAAGTTCTAAGATAAAATCAATTTGTAATAGTGGTTCTCCTCCACTTATAGTAATTCCACCTTCACTTCCCCAATATTCTTTATAGTCAATCGCTTTATCTAATAATTCTTGTGGTGTGTATGGTGTTCCTCCACCCAAATTCCAAGTATCGGGGTTATGGCAAAAGGCACAGCGTAGTCGACACCCCTGCATAAATGCTACAAAGCGAATTCCAGGACCATCAACTGATCCAAAAGATTCTATAGAATGTACATACCCTACTGTTTCTTCTGCCATTATTTTATTCTCCCCTATAAAATATATTTGAGTGTCTTAATTACATTGACTCGTGGAAAGTTCTGCTTAATACATCTAATTGTTGTTCACGTGTTAATTTAATGAACTTAACTGCGTATCCAGAT
>CAZTXI010000033.1:0-3226 GCA_964617265.1 uncultured Carnobacteriaceae bacterium
GCTAGAGGAAAGTCAATTAGATATTGAATGGAATCCGTTCTCGGCAACTCAAATGATTAAAACAAGTGTGGATTTATTAGCAGGCGTTTTATTGTTTTTACTAATCGCTCTCTTTGCAGCGGATCATTTCAGTAAAGATCAGATAGATAACTGGAGCGTTACGCAAGGTTTACCGATACCGTGGCGTGTACAATGGCGCTCTCGTAGTTTGATGTTATGGCAATTATTATTACTGACATTGCTAGTAGGGCATATCGTGAGTTATTTTGTTAGCTTACAAATGGATACAGCTGGAAGCTTCCATTATCCCGTATCGATTTACCATGGTGGCGTCGTGCATTATATTCCGATGTGGCAATATTTAAGCATTGCGTCGGTTATGATTATGGGCTTATCTCACGTGTTAGTTCGTATTACCACAGGATTGAGCTGGATTTTTCGAAATATTTATTTAACCATTTTATTGGTTTGTAGCTTATTTTTCATACCACAAATTTGGCAAGTGATTCCCGCAGTCAGCTCTTGGCAACCAAGTTTATATTTAAATATTTTTGAGGTTTTACAAGGCACTACCGCAATGAAGACAGGCTTACCAGGTGTCGTTTGGTATAAGAGTTTCTTCTTATATATTGTGATTATTTTATTTTTAGAGTTAATTTTTAAACACGTATTTTCATATATACCTACAGCAACGGCCGGTTTACAAAGGAGAGAACAAAAATGACATTAAAAATTGAAAACTTATCTGTTTCATATGGGGACTTTGAAGTGTTAAAAGACATTTCATTCGAGCTGAAAAAGGGACAGCTGATTGGACTTGTTGCTCCTAACGGTACAGGCAAAACGACGTTATTTAATGCAATCATGCGTTTTATTCCTGTGAAATCCGGTCAGATTCTGATTGATGACAAAAAATATACCAAAAGTGATGCGGATGTGCTAGCATTGCATCAGCAAATTACATTTTTCCCAGACCAAGGCGATTTATTTGAGAATTTTTCTGGTCGCGAACATATCGAAATGTATGCTGAAATTTGGCATGGTCGCGAAAAAGAAGTAGACGAGATTATTGAACGTTTGGATATGGGAAATTATGTTGACCGAAAAGTCCAAGAATACTCGCTTGGTATGCGCCAACGATTATGTTTTGCGATGATGGTTGCGGCAGACACCCCAATTATGTTTATGGATGAAGTCATGAATGGTTTAGATCCTGAGAATGTTTCGTTAGTTTCAGATGTTTTAATTGAGTTACGTGCAGCCGGCAAGATTGTTATTATTGCTTCGCATTTATTAGATAATTTAGATGAGTATGCAGACAAAGTCTTTTTCTTAAAAGATAAAGTTCTACACCGAATCAATGATTTAAATGAAGAACGCCCGTATTTTTATAAAATTATTTTATCTGAAGAACAGTTTTTAGAATTAAAAGCAGAAGATTTAGTAACGGACCAGTCTATCTTATTAAGTAATCAGGTTTTATGTATTCCGGTAGCTGATTTAACTAAAGAACAAGATCAACAATTATTTTCTTCCTTACGTGAAATGGCTGTGTCTAGTTTTGAAGTGGCTCCACTTGGTACATCTGAATACTACTCGCATCTATATGGATTACGGATTCACTCGTTTAATAGGGGGCCTGAAGCGGATGAAACAGTATAATCGAAATTTATTAAGACTGATTTTACTCGCTTTCTTTTTCCTACTGGCTGGTTGCTCAGATTTTAATGGGATTCGTACACCGCTATATGATGGGGAGCCGGTAGCACCTAACGATGAAGCTATTTCAACTTATCAACAATCACGTGAGATTATTGGAGAAGAGAAAGCATTCTATTTACGTTATCCATTTAGTGAGGATATTTATCAATCGAGCTTAGATTTCACAAATGATTCACCTGTTTTACTGGAGGCGGGCTCATACGTTATTGGAGAGGATATTCCAGCGGGACGAGCGTCTATAATCGGAAACGAAAGTGTATTTACAAGTGAGAATAATGCCGTTCATGTTGGGCATTTTATGATTCGAGATTCAGAAAATATGGTTTATTTTGAAAATGTATTTCACAGTGACTATGGGCCATTAGTGGCACAAGTTGATTTCATTCATGGTCATACAATTGAAATAATAGGGGATGATCCAGAGATTACTGTTTTTTATGGGCCTGAACTTCCGGCAGATCCTTATCAATTGATGGATCCGCCAGAATTACTTGTGAACATGGATCGCCTCGAATTTAATCAGCCAATCGTTATCGATGAAGCGCAGTCTGCAGTTACCTTAACAGCTGGAATTTATGAAGTAGGTATCCATCTTGAACCCGGCCATTATGAAATTAAAACCGTTCAAGCACCACATTCGACAGAGTTAATCCGTTTCCGTTCGGGTGCTGAGCCGGCCGTATTTGAATTACATTTATCAGCTGAAATGGTAAATACTTCTGATGTCGCTCTTCCGATTATCGAACTTCAAGCAGGTGATAAAATTTATCCAAGCTTAGTCGATCAACTTGAATTAGTCAGAGTAAAAGAATAATAAGGATTCAATTTGTATTTTTGACTCGTGGGCATTACAATAGAGAAACTAGATAGAGAAGGAGTTTTTCAATGAACCTTTTGATTCAACAAGCGGCATTTACGGATTTTCGTCCAGTGTTTATATTGATGCTGGTCATTCTGGGCGTGTTTTTCCTACTGTCATTATTCAGAGATGGAGAGCGCAGAGGAATAACATTTACTTTAGTATTAACGGTATCAATTGTTGAGATATTAATTGCAATGATGATTTTCTTTGCAGAAAGTAATCTAGTCGAAACCTATGAATTAGTACCAGACAGCATTACGTTGTACTTATTTATTGGGATTATTTTACTAGGGGTTGTTAACCCATTAGTCTACAAACTACGAAATAAAGCGAGTTCTCGTTACCGCTATAATCGAAGATTTTAATCAAATTAAAAGAGACCGATGCGCCCATTCTTTTGGAATGGATCGCACCGGTCTTATTTTTTTGAAGCCAAACCACCATCAATTGTCTTTTGTCCATTTTGCGCTGCAAAATGTTCATTAGAAGCTTTAGCAGAAGAAATTTTCAGCTGAAAATTCCTACATCCTTTGGAATCAGCAGAATATACGCCGTAGGTATGTTCTGACAACGTCAAAAACTGAATAAGATGACGGTAGCGTACTCCACCTACCACGAAAACGAAATACGTGGTAAGTGGCG
>CAZTXI010000033.1:3326-7565 GCA_964617265.1 uncultured Carnobacteriaceae bacterium
GAAAATAGAATACGTGGTAGGTGGCTTTAGTCTTAACAATATAGATAAAATAAAAAGCTCGAACATCTGGCTTTGCGCCAAAAGTTCAAGCTTCATATATCATTATCCATCATATCCGATAGATTTTATTTTGAACGTTTACTGTTTACGTAAAGACCACCAATTATGATTACAATCAGAATAATCGTACTGATAAAAAGCGGATTTTGGAACAGCTTAAACGTTTCATCTGTATCCTCGCTTACTTCATCAGCATCTACTATTTCATCATTCGCTGCATCTGCTTCAGCTTCTTGAACCGTTTCAGCATTAAAAATTCCTATTGGGGCTGTATGTCTTGTCCGCAATATAATGTAGTCCTCGCTAATTTCAGTGACCGTTTCTGCCCATTCTCTAGAAGATTTGTCGTAGCGGTAGCCGTCATATTGACTTAAGTCTGTATCAGGTAAATCTGTAATGTTAAATTTTAATTCCATCCAAGTAGGGTGCGAGTTTTGACGGACTCCACGTTGGTAAATGGAAATCGTATAGATTGGTGAAAGTGCACCAGTCAATTTTTGTGTACCAACAGGTGTCCCTTCATAAAATCTTAAGTAGGCTTCACCTGATAAAAAGTTACCTGGTAGAATATACCAACTTACATTATCTTTTGTTAGAGCTAACCGAATATTTCGATCACGAACTTCTCGTATTTGATCCGCTGTTAAATATAAAGAGTTATAATCATTTAAAATAATTTCAAGTGTCGCTCCCGATTCAACGATTGGCAACACATCATAACCTAATACTTGACGGTCATCTTGTTCAATGGGGTCTGTTTGGTAATATTCTGCTGAGTCTGCGTTCCCTGGATTTTCTGGATCAGCTACTCGAGAAGAATCGGGTTTTCGAACTTCGCCACTTTCATTTTCAGAATCACTTGTTTCATCGTCCGTTTGATCCGATCCTGTAGCCGGTTGAACATCTTCCTCAACTGGAGGCTCATCTTCAACGATTTCAGTTTCATCCACATCGGAAACATAATGTAAAAGACCGTGTCCATATAAATTGGCATCACCAATATCTAATGTATAACGACGCATCCACTCGACTGCTTCTTGCCCGCGCACATTGTGTTTTTGCATAATAATCGCAGCTAGTCCAGCTACGTGAGGCGTTGCCTGTGATGAGCCACTCATGAAAATATAAGGGAAACTGTACGCACTCTCTGGTATAGAAAGCCCGCCAATATTCACACCTGGAGCAGCAAAATCATTTTCTTTACCAAATATAATGTCTAAAGCAGGTTGCATTTCCTCGTCGATTGCCGTAACAGCCACCACTTCGTCATAACTAGCAGGATAATTGACAGAAGTATTTCCGTTCCCAGAGGCTGCTATAATTAACATTCCTTGATTATGAGCTTCTAATATAATTTCATAAAGATTTGGATCGTGAAATGTAAGCCCCGAACTAATAACAAGAATATCTGCTTCAATCGTAATCGCATGACGAATACCTTTAATAACACTTGCTACATCAGTCGAAACATAACCGCGATCATCCATATCTGCTGCATGGTATATTTTGATGCCGTAAATATCAGCACCAGGAGCAATCCCTGGATAAGATGAATCGGGATTAGCACCAATTATTCCTGCGATATGTGTACCGTGACCAGAATGGTCATTTGACCAAGCATCATCTGGGAAAACCGAGTACCCACCAACCATATCGATATCGGGGTGACGATGATAAAAACCTGTGTCGAGAATCGCAATTGTTATTCCTTCACCAGTATAACCATCATCCCAAGCTTGTTGGATATTCATTAAATCATGATTCCAATGTAGATTAGTTTCAACAGCAACTGTTTCAGCTTGAGCAGTTATAGGAGCTCCAAGTGAAATGGGTAAATTAAATAAACCTGATAAAACGAATAAAAAACTAGCTATAAAATAGAAACGAGATAATTTTCTTAAACGACTATCCTTCATCTTTGAGCTCCTCTCTTCAAACTAAATCTCTAATCTTATTGTAACATACTGTAATATATAATGGTTGTTTTTTGTAATAATTGAAATAAACTATATGCAGTAATCATAATTTGATATGGTAAACTTTTCAAATGATACGCTTTGATTTCACAAACTTTTATGAAAAAATGTTATCAAGGTAAATAGGCGCACAAATAAGGTTTTTATTTCACAAAGAGGGTTATAAAACGTTTCAAAATAAGTCTTTTATTGGTAATATAAGGTTATAAATTTAAATGGAGGGTTTTTAATGAGTTTAGAAGAATCGTTAAGAAGTAAAATTAAAGGGAAAAATGTTCGTATCGTATTCCCTGAAGCAACAGATCCACGTATTTTAGGTGCGGTTGTACGTCTGAAACGTGAAGAATTATTGGAGCCAGTTTTAGTTGGTAGCCCAGAAGAAATTTATGCGGCAGCTGAAGAACAAGGGTTTAACTTAACGGATATTGAGATTTATGACCCAGAAAACTACGATAAATTCGATGAAATGGTTACAGCATTTGTTGAGCGTCGTAAAGGTAAAGCAACTGATGAGCAAGCTCGTGAAATTCTAAAAGGCGGGAACTACTTCGGTACGATGCTTGTATACTTAGACATTGTAGATGGATTAATTAGTGGTGCAGTTCACTCAACAAGTGATACAGTACGTCCAGCGCTACAAATTGTGAAAACTCGTCCTGGTGTAACGCTAACATCTGGAGCATTCTTAATGTTACGTAAAAATGACCAGTTCATTTTCTCTGACTGTGCAATTAACCCAGACCCTAACGCTGAACAATTAGCTGAAATTGCGATTGAAAGTGCTCGTACAGCTAAAATGTTTGATATCGATCCTAAAGTTGCTTTATTAAGCTTCTCTACAAAAGGATCAGCTGGTGGAGACATGGTTTCTAAAGTAGTTGACGCTACGAAATTAGCTAAAGAAAAAGCTCCTGAATTAGCATTAGATGGCGAATTACAATTTGATGCAGCGTTCACTCCAGATGTAGCGACTAAAAAAGCTCCTGAATCAGATGTAGCTGGAAATGCGAACGTATTTGTATTCCCCGAATTACAATCAGGAAACATCGGTTACAAGATCGCTCAACGTTTAGGTGGATTTGAAGCTATTGGACCAATCTTACAAGGTTTAGCTAAACCAATTGCTGACTTATCTCGCGGATGTATTGAAGAAGATGTTTACAAATTATCAATCATCACAGCAAATCAAGCTTTATTGCAAGACTAATCAGAATAATTCAAAGCAGCTTTCCAATTTTTGGGAGGCTGTTTTTTTACGGCGTAAAGTTTCTGAATTTCTAAGAATCTGTATATAATGAGTCTATAGTTTAAATATTTGGAAGGTTGTGCGCAGATGAAGAAACAAGAACTCTATTCAAAAGGTGGACTTAATGGAGCGGCACTTAAATGGTTGGCGATTCTTACGATGACGATTGACCATATTGGTGTTGGTTTACTAGCTTCTCTAGCACCAAATAGCATATTTGGGTCACCCACGGTTTATCTATTGACTCGATTAATTGGTCGCTTAGCCTTTCCGATTTTTGTTTTCTTAATTATTCAAGGCTATCAACACACATCCAATTTAAGAAGCTATTTAACACGACTCTTTCTATTTGCACTTGTATCGGAAGTCCCTTTTGACTTAATGGTGTCTGATCAGGTTTTGGATTTTAGTCATCAAAATATCTTTTTTACATTATTTATCGGAGTTACTGGCTTAGCCATGTTAGAGTATTATGAAATGAAGAATCAGACGATACCGAAGTTTCTAGTTATGATAGGCGCACTCTTTCTAGCCGAAATTTTAAAGACAGATTATGGTTTATATGGGGTTTTATTTATAATCGGTGTAGGGATTTTTCGGAATCAGAAAATTTGGCAGACATTTTTTGGAGTGGTTATGGGCTTCGCTCAAGCACTTACAGCAAGTTTAGCCTTCTTACCAATTTGGTTTTACAATGGTGAAAGAGGGCGCCAAAATAAATGGTTCTTCTACATTTATTACCCAGCCCACTTATTCATCATTTTTTTAATCCGAAAAATTTTATTCAAATAATCAATTACCTAGCAGATGCTTCAATCGATTTGCTAGGTTTTTTTATTAGGTCAAAATTTCTTCGAAATTTTTCATTTCAAGCTTCAATTGAAAATTTGCATCCGCAAATTCATTCCAAAAAAGACTAAAGGAACATTTCGCCGTTGCGAAATGGACTCAGAGAAT
>CAZTXI010000033.1:7665-11728 GCA_964617265.1 uncultured Carnobacteriaceae bacterium
GCTTTCAAAGCGGACAACATCGCTAACTTTTGTCCAGTCTAGCCTCCAAACTGGACAAAATTGTTAACTTCTGTCCAGTTAGGCTTTCAAAGCGGACAAAAACACCAACTTTTGTCCACTTTACCCTTATTAAATTTATTTTATTAAATATTATTGCAGAATAACTGGCCAAGTGTTATACTTGATATATAACAACTAAAACAAAGAGGGTGATAACGATGTTTATTGAAATTGAGCCAACGAGTTCAGTCCCTATTTACACACAATTAATTAATCAAGTGAAAAAAGCGATTGTAAAAGGTGACCTAAAAACTGGTGAGATGCTTCCGAGTGTTCGATTGTTAGCGGGAGACCTTGGTGTAAATATGCATACTGTAAATAAGGGTTACAATTTATTAGTAGATGAAGGCATACTCGTTAAAAGTCAACGCGGCTATATGATACAAATTACAAAAGAACTATCGATTGAAAGTGAAATTGAACTACAAGAAAAAATAGAAGAATTATTAGTTGAAGTCTTTTTACATGATGTCCCAACTGAAAAAGTTAGAACATGGACTCAAGAAATTGCTAATGATTTGAAGAAGGAGTGGTAAATATGTGGCTATTTACGTTCATGATGTTTTTTATGATGATTATTTTAGGACTCATTACAGGACTAACCCCTTTGTATGGCCGTCAGTCGACTCCTTTTGGGGTAGGAGTTAGTGGACAACACGAGTTTGTTGAAAAACGAAAAAAGAGATACGCTATATGGAATATAAGTATCGGTATTTTATTAGGCTTACCTTTTTTTATTTTTCCATTTCAAGTTCCTTCTAACCATTTTGATTTTTGGGCATCTATTTATACACTTATTTCGATGACTTTATTTATGGTGTTTACGTTTATTCTATATGTGAAATATCGAAAAGATATTTTGAAATGGCGTGAAAATCTCCCTGCAAATCAACAAATAAGCAAGAAAAAAGTAGTCGTGGATATGCAATACCATGATAAACTAACCACACGAAGCCATTTTACATTTTTTGTCTGGCAATTTGTGATTATATTCCTCACAATTGTATTGGCGCTGGTATTTTATGATCAAATACCAAATGACATTCCAATCAATTGGGATAGTAATTTTGAAGTGAACCGCACCATCTCGAAAAGTTTATGGGGTGTTTTAGCGTTACCGATGATTCAAGTGCTGATGATTCCGGTATTCATTTATAGTAATTATGCCATTATTCAATCAAAGCAAAAACTGTCTCCGCTAGATCCAAAAGGAGCGAGTGAAATGAGTCGCCGTTTTAGAAAGGCATGGTCTGATTACTTATTTTACACAACGATTCTAACCCAACTATTGATCTCATTCTTAACGTTGTTTTCATTCTTTGGATTAGATCAACCGGATTGGTTAGTGGCAGTAGTGATTATCTTTTATTTAGCGGTTGTAATAGGCGGGGCGCTCTACTTAACGTTTAAATATGGACAAGCTGGAGAAAAATTACTTGAAACGGATCAATACTATGTGGACCCAGAAGAAGATGAAAAATGGCTTCTTGGTATGATTTACTACAACAAAGAAGATCCATCACTTTTTGTCGAAAAACGATTTGGGATTGGAACAACGGTTAATATGGGCAACCGAAAAGCATGGTTATTCATTGGTGGTCTGATTGTATTTATTCTTCTCACATTGATATGGTCAAATTCACTTTATTAATTAAACTCAAATTTAAAAGCCCTATCCGCCTGATATATCGGATAAGGCTTTTTCGGTTATTTAGTAATTGAAAATTCTTTTGATTCGATGATGCGAGTGGCATATTTTTCAGCAAAAGCGTCATCGTGGGTAACAATTAAAACTCCTGTTCCACGAGCAGCAATTTCTTTAATGAGTGTTCCAATGCTTTCAGCGGATTCGGCATCTAAAGCTGAAGTGGGTTCGTCGAAGCATAAAATGTTGGGGCTGAGCATCATCGCACGCGCTATCGCCACACGTTGTGCTTGCCCACCGGATAAAGTATTTGGCATAACATCCGCTTTATCCGCTATTTCCATCGAATCCAACAACTCAATCGCTCTAGTTTTTAAGTTTTCTTTTGAATCGACTTTTTGTGCAAGAGGCGCTTCAATTAAGTTTTCTAAAACAGTTAAGTTCGGGAATAGTTCATAATTTTGAAAGACCATTCCAATTCGATTCTGGTATGCACGTTGTTTTTCGCGATTAACATATGTGCCGTTTTCAACTAAGGAATCACCATTAATTCGGATGGTTCCTTGATCGGCTTTCTCAAGGTTATTAATCATTCGTAAAAAAGTTGTTTTACCCGTACCTGAACGACCGACAAGAACCACGATTTCGTTTGGTCCAATAGTGAGATTATAGTCTTTAATGACAGCTTCTTTGTTAAATGTTTTTGAAATATTTTCAACAGTTAATAACATATGAATTCCTCCTTAGTAAGTTAGTTTCTTTTCAATTTGACGTAAAATTAAAGTCACAACCGCAACGATGATCATATAAATCACTCCGACAATTAAGAATGGAGCAAGTGATGCGAATGTGTTCGCACTGATTGAGGCTACGCGTAAAATTTCACCTAAACCAATTACATAAACAAGTGAAGTATCTTTAACAAGCGCTACGACTTCGTTTCCAACAGATGGAAGAACTGTGTTAAGGACTTGTGGAACAATAATGCGGATGAACCCACGTACGCGACCAATACCAAGTACTTTAAGTGATTCGTACTGTCCTGGTGAAATAGCTGTAAAACCACCACGGAATATTTCAATGTAATAAGCAGTATAGTTAATAATGAAAGCAAAAACAGCTGCTGGGAAACGGTCAAAGCGAATTCCTAAATAAGGTAATCCAAAGAAAACAACCATTAATTGTAATAGCAATGGTGTCGAGCGCATGATGAACACATATACTTCAATCAAGGCTTGTAGCCATTTTGGTCCGAATGCGCGCGGAATAGCGAATAATAATCCTAAAGGAATACTAACCACTAAAACAATCGCAAATAATCCAAGTGTTAATTTTAAACCATCTAGCAAACCTGGAATCATGTTCTTAAAAATACTCTGTTCACTTGATTCTAGACCTTTCGACCCAAACCATTTTTTATAAATTGCATCATATGTTCCGTCTTCTTTAAGTTCTGCGATTGCTTGATTAATTTCTTCTGCTAGTGCAGTATCTGATTTACGCATACCAACGGCCATCGGTTCTACAGCTGATTCATCTAAAAAGACGTTGTACTTTTCTTCGCCACGTAAGTTCACCACGTAATTTCCGTATACACCACCAACGATAACGGCATCAACTCGACCAGCATCTAAATCTTGAAAAGAATTATTGTAGTTTGGATAAAGAATTAATTCTTGGATACCGTCTAAAACTTCCTGTGGCCATTGTGCTTCCATAATTTGTAAAGCGGTAGAAGAGGACTGGGTTGTAACAGTCAGACCAATTAAATCTTCCAAGCTTTCAATTGGGTCGCTATCTGCACTAGTGACAATAATTTGAGTGTCTTGAATATAAACATCCGACATCAAAACAAGTTCTTCTCGCTCAGGTGTAACCCCATAACCGTTCCAAATCATATCAATATTTCCTGAATTTAATTCTTGTTCTTTAACGCTCCAATCAATTGGTTGATAGTCGAATTGGTAGCCAAGCAATTCAGCAACTGCTGTAGATAAGTCGATATCGAATCCAACTAATTCACCTTGTTCATCCCTAAAACCCATTGGAGCGAAGGTATCATCTAAACCAACAACGTAAGCTTCTTTTGTGGTATCATCAACACCTTGTGCGTTAGCGATTGTGTTATTTTGTAAAATAAATCCAAATCCTGTTAAAACAAATAAACTCATAATGATTTTTTTAATCTTATTCATATCTTTTCCTCCTAATAATTTAGTCAATAAAAAAAGTCCCCTCATTTCAATTATGAAATGAAAGGACGTTAAATTCGTGGTTCCACCTTTGTTTACAAAATGCTCGCGCAATTTGCCTCAGAGCGTCAGGGACGCTAAACGATTAACGCTCGTACACGGAAGT